>JAITMT010000108.1 GCA_031277235.1 Tannerella sp. | reverse complement strand
CAATTTTTTCATTTTATCTTTTTAGTTTAACGTCCGTTCCTTAGCGGACAACTTTTTTTCTCTCTCTACTCGTATGGCTTTTCAAGAGAAGTTTTTGCCCGTTTTTCAAAAGGTTTCTGCTCCTTTCCGTATTGTTTTTAGTGTATTGTTCGGACACACTTCGCATTTTTTGGGGAACAGTTGCAATTCTGTCTTGATATGTTGTGGCGGCTTGCCCGTCGTCGTATTTTTCTGCTCTGCTCGCGTCGGTTTGTAACCGCCGCGTTGGAGATAGGTGGTATTTTGTAGGGGCGCACCTGTGTGTGCGCCCATTTCGTTTGGACAAACGTACCATAGGGCAGACACGCAGGTCTGCCCTACGGTGATGTGCATTGGTGATGTTGCCGTTTTGTCGCAAAATTTGTCTGAACCATGATTTTAACGGGATTTTCAAGATTGCTGGGATTATCCCTGTCAGCGCGAGCGGACGTTCGTTGTACGCCGCTGGCGCGGATTTGTAATCCGTGCCGTTTGACGCACCGGTTACAAACCGGCGCGAGCGAGGTGGGATGGGGCTTGAGAGGGGTCGGGGAGAGGTCAATACAAGCATCAAAAACATGCCCGCAAAGCCCGTTTTTAGCGCCTCTGCTGCATTATCTTGTTGAAAATGAATTTTTCGGGGGGGGGGGGGGGGTAAATGCCCGGAAATACGCTGCAAATGCGGCATTGGCAGCGGTGGCGGTATGATTTGTTATGTCGGTATTCCGGTATGGCATTTCGTTCCTTAAAAAGGGGATTTGGGCGCAAAGATAACGATAATTTTATGAAATGCAAGTGTTTTTTTGAAAATCTTTTTTATTTTGGTGTAAAATTTGGATGAACGGGTAAACGGATGAACGGGTAAACGGGAGAACAGGTGAACGGAAGCGAAAACAAACCTGATTTCCACCTAATTTTAATAATAAAACAACCTCAGTAGCAATAAATTGAACAACAACACATAAACCTCATTACCTGATTATGTTGGCTTTTAATGAGGTATCTCTTTTTATTGGGGTGAACGGGAGAACGGGTGAACGGAGAACTGTTCATATTTACACAAGATTGCGTTGAACGTCATTGCGAGGAACGAAGCAATCCGGAAAGATTACCTATAATTTTTTTCCGAAAAAATTTGTCCAATGAAATAAAAACCGTAACTTTGTGGTCTGATTCAATCATATTTTATGGCAGTATTGAAAATTTCAAGCAGAACATTTAAAAACAGGCAAACCAAAGTGTTTGATGCTTATTTCACGCCTGAAATTATGGCTAAAATAGACAAGGCAATGAAAGAGGCGGAAGAGGGAAAAGTTACAGAAGTAACATCTATTCAAGAACTTAAAGCGCATTTGAAATCATTATGACAAATAAATTATTAATATAAAAACAATAGAAAAAATGAAAAAGCACAATTTTTACGCAGGACCTTCGATTTTAAGCGAGTACACGATTAAGAACACTGCCGAGGCAATTTTGAATTTTGCAGGCACCGGTTTATCCCTCATGGAAGTTTCCCACCGGGGAAAGGAGTTTGTAGCGGTGAGCGATGAAGCGCGCGCGCTGGTAAAGGAACTTCTCGACGTTCCCGAAACGCACGACGTCGTTTTCCTCGGCGGCGGAGCCAGTCTGCAATTCTGCATGGTTCCCTATAACTTCCTGAAAAAGAAGGCGTCATACATGGATACGGGCGAATGGGCGTCGAAAGCCATCAAGGAGGCGAAACTGTTTGGCGAAGTGGTCGTTGTCGCCTCGTCGAAAGACAAGAACTACACGTTTATTCCCAAAAATTACGACGTTCCGGCTGATTCGGATTATTTCCATATCACGACCAATAACACGATTTACGGGACTCAAATTCACCGGATTCCGGAGGTCGGCGTGCCGCTCGCAGCCGACATGTCGTCCGATATTTTCTCGTGTCCGGTTGATGTATCGAAATTTGACGTTATTTATGCCGGCGCGCAGAAAAACCTTGCTCCGGCGGGAGTTACGATCGCGATTGTACGCAAGGACGCTCTGAATCAGGTGGGTCGCCCGATTCCCACGATGTTGAACTACCAAACGCACGTGGACAAGGAATCCATGTTCAATACGCCGCCGGTAGTGCCGATTTTTGCGGCGCTTCAAACTCTGAAATGGTACAAGGAACAGGGCGGAATCGCGGCGATGCAAAAGAAAAATATCGAAAAGGCAGCCGTTTTGTACGATGAAATTGACCGCAACAGGCTGTTCAAAGGCACGGTCGCTCCCGAAGATCGCTCGTTGATGAACGTTTGCTTCGTGATGAACGACGACTACAAAGACCTTGAAGATGAGTTCAATAAGTTCGCTTCGGCTGCCGGAATGGTGGGCATCAAGGGACATCGCTCCGTAGGCGGTTTCCGCGCGTCCATTTACAACGCCATGTCACTCGAGAGCGTAAAAGCCCTGGTATCAACGATGCAGGAATTTGAGAGAAACCATTGATTGTTAGAGGTTCAAAGTTTAAAGTTCAAGGTTCAAAGCCTCCCCTAACCCCGCCAACGGAGGGGGACTCTCCCCTCTCTCTGTTCCCCTCCCTTGTGGGGAGGGGTTAGGGGAGAGGTTGAGAGGGCTGGGGAGGGGCTCAATCTTCAAATTTTCAAATTTTCAAATAAATTAATTTATAGATATGAAAGTATTAATAGCAACAGACAAACCGTTTGCAGCGGTGGCGGTAAACGGAATCAGGGACGCGGTGGAAAAAGCGGGGTTTGAATTGGCTCTGCTTGAAAAGTACACGGAAAAAGCGCAGTTACTGGACGCGGTGAAAGACGCAAACGCGATCATTATCCGCAGTGATATTATTGACAGTGAGGTCTTTGACGCTGCGAAGCAATTAAAAATTGTTGTACGCGCGGGCGCCGGCTTCGATAACGTTGATTTACAGGCTGCTACCGCGCATAACGTATGCGTGATGAACACGCCCGGACAAAATGCCAACGCGGTGGCGGAACTCGTTTTCGGCATGATGGTGTATGCCATCCGCAATTTCTACAACGGTTCGAGCGGTACGGAACTGAAAGGCAAGAAGTTGGGTATTCACGCCTTCGGAAATGTCGGCAGCAACGTGGCGCGCATCGCCAAAGGTTTCGGCATGGATGTTTACGCCTACGATGCGTACTGTTCCACGGATATGATTGAAAGACAGGATGTTAAGGCATTGGAATCTGCCGAAGAACTCTATGCAACCTGTCAGTTTATTTCGCTGCACATTCCCGCAACGGACGAGACTAAAAACTCTATCAATCAGGTGCTTCTGTCCAAAATGCCGAAAGGTGCGATGCTGATCAATACGGCTCGCAAGGAAGTCATCAACGAAGCGGAATTGATGAAAATATTCGCGGAAAGAACTGATTTCAAATATCTTACGGATATAATGCCCGCCTGTCACGCCGAACTGACGGAAAAATACGCCGACCGCTATTTCAGCACTCCCAAAAAAATGGGTGCGCAAACAGCCGAAGCCAACATCAACGCAGGCATAGCCGCTGCCAATCAGATCGTTAAATTTTTGAAAGAAGGAGATCGCAAATTTCAAGTGAATTAGAATAAATATATGAAAATCAAACCGTTTCGTGGGATTCGCCCGCCAAAGGAGATAGTTGAACAGGTACAGTCGCGTCCCTACGACGTATTAAATTCGGAAGAAGCGCGCAGGGAAGCAGAAGGGAATGAAAAGTCTCTGTATCACATCATTAAGCCCGAAATAGATTTTCCCGCCGACACGGACGAGCACGACCCGAAAGTGTATGAAAAAGCGGTCGAAAACTTCCTGAAATTCAGGGAAAAAGGCTGGCTGGTGCAGGACGGCAAGGAGCAATATTACGTGTATGCCCAGACGATGAACGGCAAAACGCAGTATGGATTAGTCGTTTGCGCCTATGTGGATGATTATGTGACCGGTAAAATCAAAAAGCACGAACTCACGCGCAAGGACAAGGAGGAAGACCGCATGAAACACGTGCGCATCAACAATGCCAATATCGAGCCTGTGTTTTTTGCCTATCCTGCCAATCGGGAACTCGACGCAATCGTTGCCAAATATGCCAAAAATCCGCCCGAATATGATTTCACGGCGCAACCGGACGGATTTCACCATGCTTTTTGGCTGATTGATAATAACGCTGTTATTCAACGGATTACAGCATTATTTACCGCAATGCCCGCCCTGTATATCGCTGACGGACACCACCGTAGCGCTGCCGCAGCCCTCGTTGGCGTGGAAAAGGCGAAGCAAAATCCCGATCATCGGGGAGACGAAGAATATAATTATTTCATGGCGGTCTGTTTTCCGGATAACCAACTGACTATCATTGACTACAATCGTGTCGTAAAAGATCTGAACGGGCTTTCGGACGAACAGTTTTTAGACAAACTCCGGGAAAATTTTATCGTCGAAAAGAAGGGAACGGAAATCTACAAACCGGCTGAACTGCACAATTTTGCGTTGTATCTGAGCGGCGAATGGTATTCCCTGACCGCCAAACCCGAAACGTACGACGACAGCGACCCGATCGGCGTGTTGGACGTAACAGTCTCGTCCCATCATATTTTGAATAAAATACTGGATATTAAAGATTTGCGGACGGACAAACGCATTGATTTCGTCGGTGGAATCAGAGGTTTGGGCGAATTGAAAAAGCGCGTGGACAGCGGCGAAATGAAAATGGCTTTAGCGCTTTATCCCGTGTCTATGAAGCAGTTAATTGACATTGCCGACACCGGTAACATCATGCCGCCCAAAACAACCTGGTTTGAGCCAAAATTGCGTAGCGGACTGGTAATCCACGCTTTGGCATGATAAAAAACATCATTTTTGATATGGGCGGGGTGATCGTGGATGTTCACCTCGCCCGTGCTATTGAGAAATTCAAGGCGCTGGGCGTGAAAAACGCCGATGAATTTATTGATTCAAGCCACCACAAAGGGCTTTTCATCGATTTTGAGAACGGAAATATTGATACGGAGCAGTTTTGTAACATGCTCGGCAAACAGGTCGGCAAGGAAATTCCGCGCGAAGCCATCGAAGACGCCTGGAAAAGTATCATCAGCCCTCCGCTTGAATATAAAATACAATATATCAAAGTATTAAAAGAAAAATACAGACTTTTCATTCTCACCAACAACAATCCAATTATTATGGGGTGGGCGCGTTCAAAAGAATTTTCGCCCACAAGGGATTCATTTTCAGATATTTTCGATAAAATCTTCACCTCCTACGAGATGAAATGTACCAAACCCGACTTGAAGATTTTCCGGATGATGCTGGAAGATGCCCGTATCCACCCCGAAGAGTCGCTCTACATTGACGACAGCCCGCGAAACCTCGTCCCCGCCCGCGAACTCGGCATGAAAACGCTTCATGTCGAAAACGCCTCCGACTGGCGGGGGGAATTGGAGAAAATGCTTGAAGAGATTTAGCACACGGATAACGCAGATTTCAATGGATAAATACGGATTTTTTTCCACATAAATCTGCATGATGAAACATTTCTCTGTTGCAACGGATTTGTAATCTCGTAAACTCAACCCATAAATGCAACTTTTCCGGTGAAATCAAACACAAGGTAATCAGGGAATTGCAGGAAGAATTAAGTCCGGAACAGATTGCCGGAAGAGCCCGGATCAAAGGCGAAAAATGTGTGAGTCACGAAATAGTCTACCGGTATGTATGGAACGGTAAAAAACAGAGAGGAAACCTTCATAAACATTTGATAAACAGGGGTAAAAGGTATAAAAAGCGGGGAAATTACAGAAGTTTGCGCGGCATCATCAGGGAGTGTCAATATGGATGGGCGTCCGGAAATTGTCAATGAAAAAGTGCGTTTGGGAGATTTGGAAATCAATACGGTCATCGGCAGGAACCACCGGGGGAGCCCTGCTCACAATCACGGACAGAGTCGGTGATGGAGCGGATTAAAAAATTGACGGGCAAGAATGCCAAAGAAATTGCAGAAGATTTGTTCCCATTAAGTCCCAAAGGCAGATAAAAAATGAAAAAAACAAAAATATTCGTGAAAAGATTATTAATTTTGCAGTCTGATAAATATAGAAAATCGGAACAATCATGAAATGGGTAGGAAGAAGACAAAGTACAAACGTGGACGACCGCCGCAGAATGTCCACAGGTAAGAAAGCCGGCATAGGAGGCGGGTTGCTGGTTGCCGGAATCATGCTTTTCGGACTTTTGACCGGAAAAGATACATCCATGCTCGTAAACCTCGTGCAGATGTTTAATGGTGGAGATTATATAGAACAGACTGCTAATGAGCCTCTTACGGAGGAACAGCAGCGCGAAGGCGAATTTGTAGCCACGATTTTGGCTGATACCGAAGACGTCTGGACAAGCGTTTTCAAACAATACGGAAAAAACTATCAAAAGCCTGAACTGGTGCTGTTTACGGGGCAGGTACAGTCGGTTTGCGGCGGCGCGACGGCTGCGGTCGGTCCCTTTTATTGTCCGGCAGACCGGAAAGTGTATCTGGACATGTCGTTTTTCGACGAATTGAAAAGGCGTTTCGGCGCCAAAATGAAGAGCGACGTGGCGGGCAACAGTGGAGATTTCGCTGTGGCATACGTGATTGCGCACGAAATTGGTCATCACGTGCAGAATTTGCTCGGCACTTCCGACGAAGTGAACCGTTTGCAGCAACGAAGCAGCGAAACGGACGCCAACAGGCTGTCGGTGGCGCTGGAATTGCAGGCGGATTTTTATGCAGGCATATTCACGCACTATGCTGATCAATACAACGATATCCTTGAGAGCGGCGATATCGAAAGCGCCATCAGTGCGGCAAGCGCTGTCGGCGACGATGCGATTCAGTCTCGCACACAGGGATATGTCGTACCCGACGCATTCACGCACGGCTCTTCGGAACAGCGCGTTTACTGGTTCAGAAAAGGCTATCAAACAGGCGATATAAGTCAGGGCGACACCTTTTCGGAAATTTTAAAATAGAACAGAAAATACCATGAAAAAACCTCTTGTAACTGCCATTTTATGGGCTGTATCCGTATTGGGAATAAACGCTCAATCGCTTTCAAATGAGAAACTTGCGGAGTTAAATACCTACTTGACGACCTTTGCCAACCGGGAAGTCAGGGTAGGGCAGGTCGGCGTTGATTCCGTGGATGTACAGGGCAAAAATATTCAACTGTTTGCCGGAGAAAACTTGTCGTATATTCCCTTTAATCAGGAGAATGTAAATGAGATTTATGCAAAGTTGAAAGAATTGTTGCCGGAATACCGGAAAATCACGTTAATTTCCGACACGCAACCCATTGAAAATCTGGCGCTTTTCACGAACCGGAAAAAGAAGGATTTGTTTACGAATAAGGTAGATAAACCGTTGATTACAAATCTATCCAAACCGTATAAACCTGAAAAGGGACTGTTAAACAGGCATTTGACGATGTGGCAAAGTCACGGCTGGTATTATGAACAGAAATTGGCGCGTTGGGAATGGCAGCGCGCGCGGATTTTTCAAACGGTAGAAGATTTATATACACAGAGTTACGTATTGCCTTATTTAGTTCCGATGCTCGAAAACGCAGGCGCCAACGTGCTTTTGCCGCGTGAAAGAGACACGCAAAAAACAGAAATTATTGTGGATGAAGATGTTAGTTCTTCGGCGTCTCAATATCAGGAAATTACGGGTAAGGAAGCCTGGAAAACGGGAGTGGAAAAAGGTTTCTCCTACAATAAACCGTATTATTTGGACGGTGAAAATCCTTTTAAATCAGGTACATACAGAGAGATTCGGACGATTGCGAAAGGCGAAGAAAGCCGTTGCGAGTGGATTCCCGATATTCCCGAAAAGGGCGAATATGCGGTTTATGTCTCCTACAAAACATTGCCGAAAAGCGCTGATGATGCGCGATATACGGTCTATCACCTTGGCGGACAGACCGATTTCAGCGTCAATCAAAAAATGGGCGGCGGAACGTGGATTTTTCTCGGATTCTTCTCTTTTGAGAAAGGTAAACATGCTGATTACAAGATCGTTTTGACAAACAAAAGCCGAAAGGCAGGACAACTGTTGACTGCCGACGCCGTGAAAATAGGCGGCGGAATGGGAAATATCGCCCGAATGCCGCATCCGGACGGCGTTGTTACCGAGAACGTCAAAAGTTCGGACACGCTCAATGAAAACAGCCAAAGGCAACTCCCCAACATCGCCTACCAGCCTGAAACAAGCGGCTATCCGCGCTATACCGAGGGGTCGCGCTACTGGCTGCAATGGGCGGGCGCTCCCGACAGCGTTTACAACCGCAGCGAAAGTAAAAACGACTATACCGATGATTATCAGAGTCGTGCGTTTTGGGTGAATTATTTGGCGGGCGGCTCTTCGGTATTGCCAAACAATCAGGGACTTAACATTCCCGTGGACATGGCGCTGGCGTTCCATACCGACGCCGGTACGACGTTCAACGATTCGATCATCGGGACGCTCGGAATTTACATGACGCATTTCAACGACGAAAAATTTGAAAATGGTAAAACACGCTGGTTGTCAAGAGATTTAACCAATTCCATCACCAATGAAATCGTCCGGGATATTCGCCGGGAATACGAGCCGCAATGGTCTCGCCGTTTTTTGTGGAACCGGTCGTATGCCGAAGCACGCATCCCGAATGTGCCTACGATGTTGCTGGAACTGCTTTCGCATCAGAACCTTGCGGACATGAAGTACGGTCTTGACCCGCGTTTCCGTTTTGCAGTCAGTCGCTCCGTTTACAAGGGAATTTTGAAATTTGAAGCGCAACAGTATGGTTATCAATATGTTGTGCAGCCTTTGCCGATAAAATCGTTTGGGGCTGATTTTGAGGGAGATACGGAGGTGAAACTGTTCTGGCAGGCGGTGGAAGATGTTTCCGAGCCGACTGCGCGACCCGATGCGTACATTTTATATACTCGAATTGATGATGGAGATTTTGATAATGGGCAGATTGTTAATAGTTTGAGGTTCGAAGTTCAAGGTTCAAAGCCTCCCCTAACCCCTCCGAAGGAGGGGGACTCCCTCCCCTTCGGGGAGGGTTGGGGAGGGGCTCAATCTTCAAATTTTCAAATGGAAAATCCAAATTTTTCCACAACGGTGAAAATCGAAAAAGACCGGATATACAGTTTCAAAATTGCGGCTGTGAATGCGGGAGGCGAGAGTTTTCCTTCGGAAATTCTGTCTGTTTGCCGGAAATCCAATGAGAGAGGGAATATTCTGATTATTAACGGATTCGACCGGTTATCCGCTCCGTTCAGTTTTGCGACGGCGGACAGTCTGGGCGGCTTTTTGGATTTTATGGATCATGGAGCGCCTGACGGTAAGGAATATAACTACATCGGCAGTCAGTACGAGTTTCGCCGCGTCATACCCTGGATGGACGACGACGCGCCCGGTTTCGGCGCCAGCAACGCCAACTACGAAACGACCGTAATCGCCGGAAATACATTCGATTATCCTTTCCTGCACGGAAAATCCATTGTCAAAGCCGGTTATTCCTTCATTTCGACAAGCCGGGATGCTGTAACAGAGGGTTTTACGGATATGAATAACTATCGGGCGGTGGATTTGATATTGGGAAAACAGCGTCAAACAAAAATTGGGCGTGGCGTTCAACCGGCTGAATTTAAGACTTTTCCAAAGGCTTTGCAGGAAAAAATTACGGATTTCTGTCAAAAAGGTGGAAATATTTTTGTCAGCGGCGCTTACGTTGCTACCGATTTGTGGGATACCGAAAATCCGCAAGATGTTGATAAAGAGTTTGCCATGAAAATTTTGAAATATAAATGGCGTACCGGGCAGGCGGCGGTAGAGGGTAAAGTGAAAAGCGTGGCTTCTCCATTTCCCTTAATTACAGGAAATTACGAGTTTCATACCCAATTAAATCCTGATTTTTACGCCGTAGAATCGCCGGATGCTATCGAACCTGCTGACAATAACTCTTTTACCGTATTTCGATATTCGGAAAACAATCTGAGCGCGGGAGTTGCCTACTCAGGCGCTGATTACAAGACTTTTATACTGGGATTTCCCTGCGAAACCATCAAGGACGAATCCGAAAGGGACAAATTGATGGAAATGGTGATTTCATTTCTTAC
>JAITMT010000065.1 GCA_031277235.1 Tannerella sp. | reverse complement strand
ACTGACAGTGGATTTGGGTACATAACTTGTTTGAGGTACTCCATACATCGTACCGAAACGAGGTTCTTCATACATTATCCTAATCCCTTTTACCGGCTTTTTGGTAACATTGTCGGTTACTTTTCCTTTCACGGTAAAGTCGGCAAAAGGCGTGCCATATTCCACTCTATGTTCCACGCTGTCATTATCACAGTTACTGAATCCTAAAATCCCTAATAATAAGGATATTATCGCATTGGTTGTTTTAATTACTTTTTTCATATTGTTGGATTTTTTTAGTTATCTGTCTATATAGATGCAATTGTGGGTCAAAACGTTGCATGGGGGATTAAATTTTTTCTTCTGAACTCCGAGCAGATAATTGCCGTTGCCGCTGCAACATTCAGAGATTCAGTGGTTTCCGTAGTGTCGGGATAGGGTGGAATAAACAATTTTTCTCCGATCCGTTTGGCGATTTCGGGACGGATACCGTTTCCTTCGTTTCCCATCACGATGATACCGTTGTCTGTCAGCGTTTTAGCATAAATATTTTCGCCTTCGAGAAAAGCGCCGTAAGTCGTGCAATTCCTGTTCTTTTCCAGAAAATTCTCTAAATCAACATAATAGACATGCACATGCGCCAACGCTCCCATCGTTGCCTGAACGGTTTTGGGCGAAAACACGTCGGTCGTATCCATGCTGCATACAATATGTTGAATACCAAACCAATCGGCTATGCGAACGATTGTTCCCATATTGCCGGGATCCTGAATGCCGTCCAGCGCCAAAACCAGCTGATTTTCGGGATTTACTTCTTCTATTTGATAATCAGGTTTTTTGAAAATGGCGAAAACGTCCTGTGGCGTTTTCAGGAAACTAATCTTCTTGATATCACCCTTTTCGGCAAGCAACAGTTCTTTGGCGGGAATGTCTCCCTGCGTAGCCATCCACGAAGCATTGGCGATAAGCCACTCACATTCAAACGAATGAATCATATCGTCAACCACTTTATTGCCTTCGGCAACAAACAATCCGCTATCGTCTCTGAACTTCTTGTGTTCGAGCGCTTTAATATCCTTTATTTTCGCTTTGCTTAACATCGCTGCAAATGTAATACAATTTTCTTTTCCCGACAAAAAAATGCACAAAATTTCTATCAAAAAAATCTAATTACTACTGTATAAACTTCAAAGCATCAAATATTTTAAGGAAATTTCATCCTAACTGCTTGCTTTGCCCAACAGATCTTTTAAATACCTGATTTCCTGTTCCAGTATGGCTATGTGATAGTGATTGATAGGGGTAAATTTATTATCTTTGTCCCTAAATTTTACTATTATTTACTATGAAATATAAATTATTGATATTCATTGCAATTTCAAATTTACAGTTTTTATCAGGACAAAAGAAACTGTTTGACAATATTTTGAATAAAGTCGAGAGAAACGTTGACAAGAATTATTATACCGATTCCATTTCCGCAGTCAGACATAGCGAATACATCGTAAATGACTCGACGAAAGAGTTTGAAAAAGCAGTTTATATCGAATATTTTCCAACGCCAATCTGGTCGGTAGATGGTAAATTTTACGATCAAAGATTTGGCTATAACAATTCGATTTTTCCGATTAGAACGGTCGGTTATTTGATTACGGCAAAATTGTATAAAAAGGATGAGTCGAGCAATTTGGGCTTTACTTTTCCTCATCGTTTCGGAACTTCCTATTTACGTATAGACATTGATGATTTTAATTCTTCCCTGTCAAATTTTGTGTATGGTAATAAAAGGAAGAGAGCAGAGCCAAGAAAAAATAATGATACAAGTTTATCCAATAAAATCAATACACATTCATTTGATACGAATGATAATTTCGGGAAACGGAAACCAATATCCATAGAATATGGAATCAATGATGAAAAGACGGGCAACAGCAGCGCTGTACCGACAAACAATCTACCTGAAAAAATAACAATGACTTCTGCTCCCATTTATACCTATGTAAGAGGTAGTGACAGTCTTGAATATATTGTAAAAGAAACAGTATATGACGAAACGGATTGTTATCAATTAACAAAAATATCTAAAAGCAGAGCCGTCTATACTGATTTTGAACGTCAAAGATTTGAAAACGAGTTAATTAATGGTGGAGAGTATAGTTATAGTAATCTATTCAAAGGAGAGTTTATGTCGGAACAAAAAAAGAACGAACTTAGGCAGTTAGTAGAATATTGGGCAAACGGGGAGACTGTCTTTTCTGAAACCTACATAGTTACAAAAAAGAATTTTGCGGTATTGTCATTTCTACGCGAAATAAAACAACAAAACTACAAGGGAGAATGGATTGAAATTGAAAGAATCATGGAAAAATTCAAGGAAGGAGGCGACAAAAAATACTATCAAACCTTCTATACAAAGTTCATTAGAAATTATAACGGTGACTCTCCCAACATTGATCATCTTCTGACGTTAATAGTTCGAACTCCGATAGACAGAGTTTTATCTTTGGACAGTACAAAAGTAATTCCAAGAAAAGTCTATTTAAGTTATGAAGATTTTTGTGAAAGAGTTGATACGTTGGATGATAATATGCTGCTGGATTGGAATCAATACAATATGCCACAATAATATCTGCCTCAATATTTGTACTCAAAGTTTGTGAATTTTATCGTTGAAATAGATAGATGAAACTCTTCCCCCCCTTTCATCAGCACGACGCGATGGATTCCTGCCGCCGAAAAACTGAAATACACCCGCGAGGAGTTTTTCCGCTGCCGGTTGAGTTCCTCCAAAGACGGGCAGGAAAAAGGCGTCGCCTTGCGTAGCCATCCACGAAGAATTGGCGATAATCCACTCATATTCAAATGAATGAATCATATCGTCAATCACTTTATTGCCTTCGGCAACAAACAATCCGCTTTCGTCTCTGAACTTCTTGAATTCGAGCGCTTTAATCTCCTTTATTTTCGCTTTGCAAAACATCGCTGCAAATGTAATACAATTTTCTTTTCCCGACAAAAATTTTGTGTAAAATTTCTATGGATAAGCCGTGAAGATGCTGTTACTTTTCACAAAAGTCTTTTCACTACTTTATAAACTTCAAAGCGTCAAGTACTTTGTTGATAGATTCCTTTTCGGTAAGAATCAGAATCGCGGTATTGATGGTACTGTTGTGAAAACGCTGCTCGATATGGAAATTGGCTGAAGGATTGTACAGTTCGGAAATCTCTACCCCAAATATTTCTGCAAGTTTCGGAATATAACTCGCTTTCACATCCACATCGTTAGATTCCCATTTCGCATACGTTTTGCGGTCAATTTCAAGTTCATCCGCAACTTCCTGCTGGGATTTTTTTCTCAAATCCCGCAATTTTCTGAGGTTGTTTCCAATATAATTCATGACAAAAACATTATAATTGAGTGGCAAAAATAACGAAAATTTCAACAAATTGATGAAAACGGACAGTATTTGTGGAAAAATTCTCCAAAAAGGAAAGAAAACGTACAATATTTGCCCATTTTTAAGGTCGTCCGAAAGAAAAATAGCCTCTATCTTTGCAGCGTAATTCGAGTGCACAAAAATTACAAAGAGAGATATTAAAAAATTTACAAACTTTAAAATTAAATTAATCATGGTAAAAAGTAACAAATTAACGAAAGAAGAGTTGAAACATCTGGTAGGTGGATCCTATACGATGGCATTAATGAATGCAAGTCCTGATAGTCAGAATGGAAATGTTATTTATGGTTGCAATTGTTGTTTTTCAAACAATGGTGTGATACCAAACCATAATAACGTAATGGGTTGTGTTTGTAACTGTTGATAAAACAAAGAGAAAGTAATAATAACAATTAAAAAAATTAAAATTAAATTAATCATGGTAAAAAGTAAAAAATTAACGAAAGAAGAGTTAAAAAATCTAGTAGGTGGATTTGTTGTACTGTCTGCGAGGGCAGTAGACACAGATGTTAAAAACAGTAATGGTTATTTGGGTTGTGTCTGTACATATAATAATCAAGGTGCAATAGATAATAGTAATACTGTGCAAGGTTGTAGATGTGAATGTATTTAAAATTAGAGAATATCTTATGGCTGAAAATTTAACTAAAAAGGAATTGAAAGAATTAATAGGCGGCAGTTGTACACAGATGCTCCAACAATTTAAATCCAGTGATAACATCAATGAAACAGCAGGTTGTATCTGTAATTATGATAACGATAGCCTAACAAATTCAAATGCTGCAGTAGGTTGTCGTTGTAACTGTAGGTAAATCATGAAAAGGGGTAATAAGATTAATAATCTTATTACTCTTTTTAAATAAAATCTTAATGTACAAACTCAGCAAATACATTTATTTTGTAGAAAAAGACAATATTGTAATGGTTATGACGTTATTAAATCAAAACATTTTTGGTTTGATGCGGGAAAAAGCAGACATATTACGATATTCCGATCTGAATGAATTGGAGAAAACTCAGGGGATGTTTTTCAGCGCCATGAAAAAATTGGGCGTGATTGTTGATGCGGACCTTGACGAGTTGAATGAAGTAAAATTCAGAAACAGGCAAGCAATTTTTGCCGACAGGTCTTATCGGTTAACGATCAATCCGACATTAAACTGTAATTTTTCCTGCTGGTATTGCTATGAAAATCATCCGGAAGGAAGAATGAGCGATGAAACCGTCAAGCAGGTTATGAAACACCTTAAAAACAAGATTGAGAAGGAAAAAATACCGGCTTTGAATTTAGATTGGTTTGGTGGCGAGCCTTTTATGTATTTTGACGAAGTGGTTGTTCCCATTTCTAAAAAGGCAGTCAATTTAGCCAAAAAGTACAACATCGGATTTTCAAATTCCGCAACAACAAACGGATATTTGTTGAATGAAGCAAGGGTTAGACAATGTAAAGAATTAGGATTCAACAATTTTCAGATAACACTTGACGGCAATAAGAAACTGCACGATAAAATAAGGTTTTTGAAAGATAGAACGGGCAGTTTCGACAAGATCGTTGAAAATATCAATTTCATTGCGGAGATAATTGATAAAGTGTCGGTTGCCTTACGTATTAATTACACGGAAAAAACGTTGCAGGAACTGGATGATATTATTCCCTTTTTTTCGGAAAAGGCTAAATCAAAGATTTTGATTCTGTTTCAACAAGTGTGGCAGGACTCTTTCAAAAAGCAAGTTGACAGTTCCGAAGTTTCCGATAAATTCAAAGCCAACGGTTTTAAAATTCGCGAATATACGCCCAATGTTGCCGGCTCAGTATGCTATGCAGACAAAGAAAATCAAGCCGTTATCAATTATGACGGTAAAGTGTTCAAATGCACTGCTCGCGATTTTCACACCTATCCCGAAGACGGAATCCTTTTGAAAAACGGTATCATTGAATGGAATAATCATTTCATATCCAAAAGATTAGGTATATCTACATTTGAAAACAAATACTGTTTGGATTGTAATTTATTACCTGCTTGCTATGGTCCCTGCAGTCAGAAAATGATGGAATTTAACGGTAGCAAAGAGGATTTTTTGCGTATTTGCTACAAAGGAGGCGTTGTTCAAATATTGGAACGGATGATGAATGAGTATTACGAAAATGAAATAAAATATAAAATACAGGCATCATGAAACGGTTTATTATTTTTCTAACAGCATTCAATTTTTGCCTTGGAGCCGCGATAGCCGCACCGGTTAAAACAAAAATGTATTCCAACAAAAGGGTAATAAAATTCACAGTCAATTCTAAAACAGACGATTGGACGATTTCACCCGAACTCAATCCGGACATTTTATTCTTGTACAGCCCAACGGAAAAGACGAAATTTGTAAAATTTGTTTCCGATATTGATTCCATCGAATTTACCGTAAATGTCAATGATTCAGTTGATTTTACGGTAATTTTGAATCAAAAAGACACGGCTTATACGCGCATAGTTTTTACGAATCAAATAGCCAATACGCTTTCCGAAACGGAAAAAATCAGGATGCTCAGCGAGTTTTGGAGCGAAGCAAAATATAATTTTGTGTTCATTGATAAACTGACCTTTGACTGGGACAGCCTCTATCAATCCTATATTCCCAAAGTCTTGGCTGCAAAAAATGATTACGAATTTTATGATTTAATGGATTTGTTTGCCACTTCTTTGAAGGATTTGCACACGGATGTATCCTGGAGAGGAAAAAGCAGATATACTAAATATGTACCCCTGTTGGTAAAATATTTTGGAGACAGTTTGTTTGTTACGAACAGTCATAAAAATTTTGTTCCTCTTGGCTCAAAAATTTTAGAAATAAACGGCTTGCCTTTTGATAAATACATGGAAAAAGAAATCGTTCCGTATATTAATTCGGATTTTAAACCAACGGTTAAATATCTCGCAGAAAACCGTTTGTTTATGTCAGATTTGGATTCAAAGAAAATGAATGTAACCTATCAAACGCCCGATGGGAAAATTGTTACTCAACTCATGCCTCGTAACAACGAGGATGGAATGGATGAATCCATCGGAAAAATGCCTGACTATTCACGTAATTTGATAGATATTGAATGGCTGGAAGATGGAATAGCGCGGGTTGCAATCAATACTTTTTATCCGGAAGAGAAAGTTATATCATTGTTTGAGAGTATAAAAGATACTTTGTATTCTGCAAAAGGCATCATGATTGATTTAAGAGAAAACAGAGGAGGTTCAACCGGTACGGGTTGGCATGTTCTTAATCATATTATCAAAACACCTTATTATCTGAACTTTGCCTATCAGGAAAGGATTAACAGTTCGGTAGGAAGAGCTTCAGGTAATTACATCAAAGAAAACGAAAATTTTTTCAAAGACCGCGCATATCAAACGTTTATGCCGGATACCATGCATGTTCCCGACAGCATCAAACAGTTTGACTGTCCGATAGTTGTACTCATTTCCGAAAAGACCTGTTCTGCGGCGGAAGATTTTTTGATAATTTTAGCCGAACGACCTGACAGACCGAAATTTATCGGTCGTCCGAGTATGGGCTCTACCGGTTTGCCTTTGGTGATGTGGGATTTCCCGGAAAATGTTCAGGCAAGAATGTGCGCCCGCCGTGTGTTGTATCCCTATTCCTTGAAGCCTTTTACTGAAGGTATTACGCCCGATATTTTGGTTGAATACACGTATGACGAATATATGCGGGACAATTACGATAAGGACGTGGAAGTTGCGGTGGCAGAATTGAAAAAAATGATTCCCAAATAGTTTTAAGAAGTTATTACTGAAATTTTCTACCTTTGAAGCCCTTTCCCTTCTTTCATCAGCACGACGCGATGGACTGCGGACCAACCTGCCTGCAAATGATAGCGGCATATTACGGTCGTCGGTTTTCGCTGGAAAGTCTGCGGGAAAAGTCAAGTATCAACCGCGAGGGCGTATCGTTGCTGGGCATCAGTGAAGCGGCAGAGAAAATCGGTTTTCGCACCATGGGCGTCCTGACGACCCTCAAAGAACTGTCGCAGGCAACGCTGCCCTGCATTGTGCACTGGAATCAGCAACATTTTGTGGTGCTCTATAGGATTCGAAAATTTGAAAATTTGAAGATTCGAAAATTGTCCGGTAAAACCTCAAAAAACAACTACACTCTAAACTCTACAAACTACACACTACACGTGGCTGATCCTGCCGCCGGAAAACTGAAATACACCCGCGAGGAGTTTTCCCGCTGCTGGTTAAGTTCCTCCAAAGGCGGAGAGGAAAAAGGCGTCGCGCTACTGCTTGAACCCGCGCCTGATTTTTACAGTTATGAAGAAGAAAAAAGCGAAAAGAAAGGTTTCCGCTTCCTGTTTTCCTATCTGAAACCTTACAAAAGTTTTGTGTTTCAACTGTTTCTGGGGATGCTGTTCGGCAGTTTGCTGCAACTGATTATCCCGTTTCTGACGCAGTCCATTGTGGATTTCGGTATCAATACGCAGAATATCAACTTTATATATCTTGTTTTGATAGCGCAGTTGGTATTGACTTTGAGCAGTACGTCGGTGGAATTTATTCGCGGCTGGATATTGCTGCATCTGGGAACGAGGATAAACATTTCGCTGATTTCCGATTTTCTGGCAAAACTGATGCGCCTGCCGATGCAATACTTTGATACAAAAATGGTTGGCGACATCATGCAGCGTATCAACGACCACGACCGCATCCAGAATTACCTGACCAACTCGTCGCTCAGCATTGTGTTTTCATTTTTCAATATTCTTATTTTCAGTATTGTATTGCTATTTTACAGCGTTCAAATCTTTGCGATATTTTTCATCGGGAGCATACTGTATTTTGGCTGGGTGTGGCTTTTTATGAATAAAAGGGCGGAGATTGACCACAAAAGTTTTGCGCAGCAGGCAGCCAATCAAAGCAATGTTGTTCAGTTGGTTGGCGGTATGCAGGAGATAAAATTAGCCGGTTGCGAGCGGCAGAAGCGTTGGGAATGGGAAAATATTCAGGCGAAACTGTTCCGTTTGCGGATAAAAGGATTGGCGCTCGGGCAGTATCAGGATTCGGGCGGGGTGCTGATAAATCAGACGAAAAACCTGATTATTACGGCAATCGTGGCAAGTCTGGTTGTTGACGGCGCCATGACGCTCGGTATGATGATGGCGGTGCAGTATATCATCGGTCAGTTGAATTCGCCTGTCAATCAGATGATTGGTTTTATCCGTCAGACGCAGGACGCACGGTTGAGCATTGACCGTCTGGGTGAAGTGCATGGTCGGACAGATGAAGAACCTGACAATATGAGTTTTATACGGGAAATTCCGCCACATTGCGACGTCGCCGTTAAAAATCTTTCGTTCCGTTACGATAAAACAGAGGCGGGCGCAGAGGTTTTGAAAAACATCAATCTGACCGTTCCTTCGGGCAGGCAGACTGCTATCGTGGGCTCCAGCGGAAGCGGCAAAACGACCCTGATAAAACTGCTGCTCGGTTATTATCCGCCGGAAAGGGGAGAAATTTTTGTCGGGAACAGCCGGCTCGCAAATTACAGCCTCCGCGAATGGCGAAAACAGTGCGGTGTAGTGATGCAGGACGGGTTTATCTTTTCGGATACGATTGCAAGAAACATAGCGCCCGGCGTGGAAAATATTGACAGAGAACTGCTTCTGTATGCGGTAAATACGGCGAATATCCGTGAATTTATCGAATCGTTGCCGCTCATGTACAACACCAGAATCGGCAGCGAAGGCAACGGAATCAGTCAGGGACAAAAACAAAGGATACTGATAGCCAGAGCCGTATATAAAAATCCGGCGTTTGTATTTTTTGACGAAGCCACCAATGCGCTTGATGCTAACAATGAGCGTGTTATCATGAACAATTTGCAGGATTTCCTGAAAGGAAGGACAAGCATTGTGGTAGCGCACCGTTTGAGTACGGTGAAAAATGCGGATCATATCGTTGTGCTTGAAAACGGCGAAATCGTGGAAAACGGTACGCACGCGGAACTGACGGCAAAACGGGGGAAATATTTTGAACTTGTTAAAAATCAATTGGAACTGGGAGATTAGAGTGTAGTTATTCAATGGACAATTGACAATTGATAATTGACAATGAGCTAACGACTAAATAAAATTTTCAAATTTTCAAATCACAAAATGGAAAATAATGAGCAGAAAAAGCCATCCTCGCAGGATACTTCTCCCCTCTCTTGTGGAGAGGGGCAGGGGGAGAGGTTTAACATAGAATTGCGCAGCGGTGAGGTACAGGAAATCCTTGCCCGTCCGCCCCATTCGCTGATAAGATACGGGATTTCCATCATTAGCGGCGTTGTTATGCTGTTGATTGCGGGTTCCTTTATTTTCAAATATCCCGATATTATCAGGGGCGAAGCCGTAGTTACCACCGAAAACCCGCCCGTTTGGCTGATGGCAAAGGCAAGCGGACGGATAAAGGAATTGTATTGCATTGATAAACAGCATGTAAGGGAAAACGAAATATTGGCAGTTATTGACAATCCGGCGGAAACGGCGGATATGAACGGAGTGGAATCGCTTCTCAATCAAGTTCTTATCAACGATTCCGTTTTTGCCGTCCCGCAAGATTTGTTTTCCCGATTTTATGAATTGGGAAACGTACAGACGGCTTTTTCCAATTTCACGAGAGCCGCCATCAATTACGATAATTTTCTGACTGTCAACCTTACCGATCAGGAAAAATTGGCGCTGCAAAAGCAAATCAGCGGCAAACGCCGGTATTCGGAAAATCTCGGAGAGCAGATAGCGCTTAAAGAGAACGAATTGCGTCTCGGAGAGGAATCGCTGGCACGGGATAGAAATCTGTATGAAAAAGGCGTTATTTCAAGGCAGGACATGGATATTGCAGAACAAACCTTTCTCAATCTGCAACAGTCTTATAATCAGTTGAAATCGTCCATGATTTCCGAAAATCTGGAATCTGTTCAAATGACGGAATCCGTTAAGAAACTGGGACTTCAATACTTGCAGGAAAAGAATCAATACGTATCGGAATTGAAATCCGCGCTAAAGGAGTTGAACGCCGCAATTTCGTCGTGGGAGCAGACTTTTTTACTGGCATCTTCGATAGACGGCACGGTTACATTCAACAAAGTGTGGCAAAAAGACCAGTTTGTGGAATCCGGAACCAAAGTTTTTGCCGTTGTTCCCGAAAATCAGGGAGCCTTGACGGGAAAAATCGTCATTGCAAGCGCGGGAATCGGAAAAGTAAAAGAAAATCAGAGTGTTAACATTAAGTTGAGCGGCTATCCGTACATGGAATACGGCGTCGTAAAGGCAAAAATCAAAACGGTATCCCTGATACCCGAAGAAAACAATTATACCGTAGAAGCCTTTTTAACCAACGGTTTACAGACCAATACGGGAAAAACAGTTCCTTTCACGGGTGAACTTTCGGGCGAAGCGGAAATCATTACCGATAACCGCAGTCTCGGGGCAAGACTCATTGCCCCTCTCCGCTATCTTTGGGAAGAAAAAATCAACTATTGACTTATTCGGGGCGATTCGCAAGTAAAACTGCAACTTTTCGCCAAATATAGCCGTGACGAAAGCGGATACTTCGCGCTATTCCTCGATTCGGAAGGGAATAAAATCGGGCTTCATTCCCCGAATTAGGAGCGCGAACACATGTTAAGGGCTTATGGAATAGGTTCTCCGTTTGAAGCCGTTTATCCCGTTGAACAAAGTAAAACATCCGGGATTTTTCGAGTGGAGGGATTATCCCGAAAACAAAATATGCCGTTTCATTTGTTCAGTTTTTTCGTGAATTATTACGGTTGGCGTAATATCTGTACAGTAAATAGGCGAGGATAAGAACGACTGCGACGATTAGCGCCTTCCATAAAGAAGACATGTTAGAGGATTCTGTTTCAGCAGATTTGGAATATTCTCTATTTTCGATAAGATTTAAAGTGTAATTCAATATGGCGTCACCGTTTTTGTACGACAGTTCGTCTATCGTTATCGGAACCGGATAGTCCGGTAAAACGCCTCTCCCGTAGGGAGTTCTTTCATTGACAACCGTATCAAAAACATTTTGGACAAGAGGAATGTTGATTACTGTCATGGAATTGGGAAGACGAATTTCTACAAATTTCACCGCATTCATAAAATGAAATGCTGTTCGCGTTTCTCTGCCGACAACTACGCCACGCTGATTACGCACAAGCATCGCGGGAAAAAGTGCGGCAGCCGACGCCGACCTTTCATTGATCAGGATATAGACCCTGCCCTTGTAGTTAATTTCAGGGTTTGCTACTTTTATGCTCGCGTTTTCGGGACGCAGATAAAATCCCTCTTTCCCTTCTTCCGCTACATAATCGTTAAAAATATCATCATCTACCGTCCGGTTCAGCGAGTATTTGAAAGATTCGTACCCGCTTCTTTTATTTACTTTCGAGTAACTGTTGAGAATCAGCGTATCGCCTGCGATATAGGAGTACAGTTTATCAATCACTTCTCCTTCGCCTCCACCATTGTTGCGCACGTCAATGATCAAGTTCGGTACATCATTGATGGAGCGGATGAAATTGCCGATTTTTTCTACCTGAACCTGATTCAAATTAAAGGTTGAAAGTCCGATGTAGGCAGTAGATTTATTGATGCGATTTGCCCAATAGCCTTCCAGATGACTGTTTATCCGATTGAAAAAAGAGAGAGAGTAACTGAATGGCGTTGCCTTGTCAACCCCTTTCAATTGAATGGTTTCTCCATCCGCAAACTCAATATCCAAATCCGTATCCAAACCGGGGCAAAAATCACTTGCAAACGCCAAATGATAGTTTTGGTATTCCACATGAGCGTCATAAGTTGTAGCGGTTGTCATTGCTTTCCTTTTTATCGAATCGGCGCTCATTCCATTTACGGATTTTATCTGTCTGTTTATCAAGTGAGAATATGCTATGGCGGCATTCGTACAGACAAGCGTATCATTGATCCATCCAAAGTCAATACATCGTTTGAGCGTAGAGGACTGTTTGCTTTCCGGATTTCCGGATAAGGTCAAAGAATAGATATGGCTGTCGTGAATTTTAGCGAGCGCTCCGCGGATGATTGCCTGAAATTCAGCGATTGTCAAATTACCCGGACCGTTTTCAATGGAAGCGACGGTTTGACGGACATATCCGTCCAGTTCTTCTTTTGTTACCACATCATACAGCCCCGGATATGCATCTTTCAAGACATTGATATAAATCAGAAAGTCTTCTTTCGCCTGCTTTTGGGAGAGTGAAACGACAGGCTTCAGTTTTCCCGGCGGCACAAAACTGCTCTTAATCCCAAACGGAGTCATTGGATCGGACGGTTTCCCGCCTATGTCAATAGATATCAGAATAGATGGTTCCTTTATTTTGAAATAGCTGTAAGCAACTTTACCGATTGGATCGCCACGTCTAACGGCTTGTCCTGTCTTTAATTTTTCTTTTCCCCGCAGACCGCGGAACCAAATCATTTTTCCGTCTTTACTTCTGATTCCCAATAATCCGCTATAATAATCAGTGTCACCCGGAATACTCGTACTATTACTGTTCTGGATTTTTTCATCAATGCAGTCGCCTTCGTATATGCAACTGACGCTTGAAGTCAGAGACCGTAAAAAGCCTAACATAAACGCATTTACTGTTCCATCCACCGGCGAAAGGACGGTCGTACCTTCGGGAGCGCCAATGATTAGGTCGCAAAAATTCAACTCTCCGTCAATATAGGATTGAGGAGCGCTGATGATATTGTCGCCCGCCTTTGCTCCTTCAATGGGCCAAAGATACGGTTGCGTTTGTGCAAAAAGAGGTACAGTCGAAAAAAGCAATGTCAGGATAGCCGATAGTTTCTTCAAAATGCTCATAATGATAAATTTTCAAATTAAATTTTTAACCCTGCAAAGATAGTCATAAAAATTTATAAAACAAAATTTTTTATTGAATTAAGTTTTCTTCATTCCCCGAATTAGTCGTGCGAACGCATTGCGAACGCGCTATGCCCGGCAGCAATACGATTTTATCAATTGTTAACGGCTACCATTTCTTTTGCCTCTACCTTTGCGCCATTAATTTGAAAATTTACGGCAAAATGAAAAAAGTAGCATTTATTTTAACATTGGCGATATTTAGCCACAGTTTACAAGCACAACAAAATTCCGATAAAACAGTATTGGCAGTAGAATTGGATCCTGCACCTTATATATTGGGCGGATATTCGGTTTTTGTGCGTTATAAAAAAGCGGAATCCAAGATTGCAGTTGCGGCTGCGGTATTTGGAGGAAACAAATTTCCCGATTTTCTGATGTCAAAAGAAAATAAAGACAACGGATTTAAAGACCAGAAACATCGCATGAGTTATGCCGTTTTTGCGGATTACTTTCCGAAAGGCGAGCATAAAGGTCTGTATTTGGGACCCTCGCTTTTTCTATACAACCATTCGGTTTCAAAAACAGGTTCGTCTGATATTGCCCGTTTCAGTAAATTATATCCGAATATGAGGGTTGGATATATTTGGTATCCCTTTCAAAAAAATAATTTTTATTTAAGTCCGTGGGCAAGTTTTGGAAGTGAAATCAGTTTAGATTCAAAGAATGAGATAAACGGTGTCGAGTATAAGCCTAACAAGTTTAACTACATTGTGGCTGTTCATATAGGATACAGTTTCAGTTTATCAAAAAAACAATAATGGAAAATCTGATTGACAACAAAAGTGATAAATTATTTTCAACAATCTATCCGAATCCCGCCGGGGAAACCGTTTTTTTGTTGCATGGCGGACCGGGTTTTCCGAGCGGTTTTTCAGTAGTTGCCGATAATTTGAGAAACAATTTTCAAGTGATATTGTTTCATCAAAGAGGAACAAAAAAATCGCCGTGCAAAAGTAAAAATTATTCTATGAAAGCGTATTTAAGCGATATGGAAGCCGTCCGAAAATTTTACGAAATAGATAAATTTCATTTGTGGGGGCATTCGTGGGGCGGATTGTATGCGCAGATTTATGCAGAGAAATATCCTGAAAATTTATTAAGTCTGTTTTTATGCAGCCCCGGTTCGGGAACAAATTTGGAGTGGAAACAAACCGAAAAAGAAGTGATGCAATTCAATAAATCCAAATGCACATTTTGGGAATGGACAAAAATGGGAATGAATAATCTTTTGGGAATATTCGGCTGCGACAAAGCCTACCGGCGACTTTTTACGCAAGTGATGAAAAACTACAATAGTGGTTTTATCGAAACGAATAATTTCGGAATTGATTTCGATGATGTGAAAGCCGCCCCCATTAACAAAACCCGACCGGAAATTATAAAATATCCGTTGCTGAAAAAACTCGAAAATCCCGGTTTTAAAATCACCGTCATTTATGGCGACCGGGATATTTATAAATCAAGCCAAGATTTTGTCATCAAGCGTTATACGACTGCAGAAGTGATAACAATTCCAAACAGCGGACATCTGCCGTGGCTGCACAATCTACCGGAATACATAAGAATATTGACCGCACATTTTGAATAAAAATAGCAAAATGCCATTAATCGAAAACAAAAACACATGTAATCTCCTGGATTTTATTCCCAAGACAGTTTCAAGCGTACTTTCAAAGCTTAAAATGACGAAAAATAATTTATTTCTGCTACCTTTGTCCGGCGAAAAGAAGGATTTTGATGGAGAAGATCACCTTAAAATTTTGGTTATTAGTATGTTGTATGGCTCTACTTTTCTCGTGCAACACCACTAAGTTTGTGGGTGACGGCGAATATTTGCTGGGCAAGGCAAAAATCAGGACGGACAATAAAGATGTAACTCCCTACGAATTAACTCCTTACTTGCAGCAACGTCCCAATTACCGTGTTTTCGGATTCTGGAAAATGCCGCTGCACATCTACAATCTCTCGGGACGGAACGATAACAAATGGATAAACAGGCAGTTACGCAGTATGGGCGAAGCGCCGGTGATTTTCGATTTTGACCTCACGGAACAGTCCAAAGACAGGATCGAACAGTATTTGAGTAACAGCGGCTATGCGAATGCACAAGTGAATTTTTCGATTGATACTGCGCGGCGCAAGAAAGCGGCTGTAAATTACAGTGTTGCAACCGGAATTCCCTACCGGATTTACAATTACCGGACGCATATTGCGGATTACAAAATTGACAGTATCCTGCAACTCAAACCGCAAGCGCGAACGTTCATGCAAATGATTTTCGGCGTTGATAATAAAGATTATACATCGCTTATCAAACCGGAAATGCTGTTCGATCGCATGATATTAAACAAGGAACGTCAGCGGATTACCTCCCTGCTGCGACGCAACGGATATTATGCCTTCAATCGGGATAACATTGAATATAAGGCGGATACATCGTTCAACAGTTACCGCGTGGATTTGGATATGTATGTAAAGCCCTTGGAAACAGCCGTTTCAAGTGGAGATACCGTAAACAATTACAACAAACGGTATTACATCAATTCGGTAAAAATTCTGACCGATTACGACCCGCTGAATCCGGAGAAAACCGGTGATGATTACCGTATTAGCGATTCGACACGATGGCGGGGCGTGAACATCTATTACGGTCAGAACGGTCGCAGCATCCATCCGAAAGTCTTGCAGCAGGGCTGTTACATCGTGCCCGGACGGCTGTACAACGAGCGGAATGTGGAGCAAACCTACGAGTCGTTTTCGGCGATGGGCGCGTTGCGGTATGTTACCGTGCGATTCGACGAGTTTGAAGATTCCGACACGATGAAACTGGACTGTACCATATTGACGGCGCCCGCCAAGAAACAGGGCGTGTATTTTGACGTCGAGGGGACGAACTCGGCGGGCGATTTGGGGTTTGCCTCGTCGCTGACCTACCAGCATCGCAACCTGTTCAAAGGCTCGGAACTGTTTTCCGCAAAAATCCGGGGCGGTTACGAATACCTCTCTGCAACGGAGCAGTTGGGCAATTATTGGGAGTATGCCGGCGAGACTTCGCTGCATTTTCCGCATTTCGTGTTTCCGTTTGTCAGTTACGGTTTTAAGCGCAGAATACGCGCCACAACCGAGTTCAAAATGAGTTACGACCAGCAGCAACGTCCTGAATATCATCGCTCTATTGTTTCGGGCAGTTGGATTTACCATTGGCAAAATCGCAACAACATGATGGGGCGGCACACTTTCAAACTGTTGGACGTGAATTATGTTTTCCTGCCCTATATTGACAATGATTTCAAGGAGCAGTTGCCCGAAACGACGACGCTCTACAATTATACGAATCAATTTGTGGTCAGTACGGGCTACGCCTATTCGTTTAACAATTACGACCCGATGGAGCACGGAAAAAACACCTATTCCTATCGGATGTCGCTGGAATCGGCGGGCAATGTGCTGTATGCACTGTCAAATCTTTTGGGCGCCAAGAAAGACGGGAACGGACGGTATAACCTGTTCGGAATCAATTATTCCCAGTTTCTGAAAGGCGATTTGGATTTCGCGCGCAGTTATTCGCTGGACGAGCGCAACAATGTGGCGTTTCACATCGGTATAGGCGTAGCGTATCCGTTTGGCAACACGAAGGAAATCCCGTTTGACCGCCGGTATTACGCGGGTGGGGCAAACAGCAATCGCGGATGGAACGTGCGCACGCTCGGTCCGGGCAGTATGCCGATAACCGACAGCACGTCGTTTATCAATCAGGTGGGCGATATTCGCCTGGACGCCAATCTGGAATACCGCACGAAGTTATTCTGGAAATTTGAACTGGCGCTTTTCGCAGATGCCGGAAATATCTGGACCATAAGGAAATATGACTATCAGCCGCAGGGAAATTTCAACTTCGGCAGGTTTTACCGGGAAATAGCGCTGTCCTACGGACTGGGTTTGCGGCTCGACTTCGATTATTTTCTGGTGCGCTTCGACACGGGCATGAAAGCCTACAATCCGCAAGAGCCTGACAATAAACGCTGGGTGATCGGAAACCCGAATTTCCGCGATAACTTTGCATGGCATTTTGCCGTGGGGTATCCGTTTTGACGGAAAAATTGTTGAAAAATTTTTTTCCTTAAAAAGATGAAAAAGTTTTGCAAAGAACAAAAAAATGCTTTACTTTGCAGCCGATTTACGAACATAAGGAAACGCTATAAATCCATTAATAATTAATATGAAGGAAGTTAA
>JAITMT010000051.1 GCA_031277235.1 Tannerella sp. | reverse complement strand
TTCTTTCAAGATTTTTTTCATACCTTTGCGCCCGCTTTTTGAAGCCTGTCGTGTGATGGGGAATTAGGAAGCAGACTAATTTTGAGTAACACAATTAATTTTTAGAAGAAAATGAAAAGTTTTAAATTGGAAGGAGAACCCAGAGAAGATTTGGGAAAGAAAGCATCGAAAGAACTTCGTAAGCAGGGACTTATACCGGCTGTTCTGTATGGACAGAAACCGGTGGAATTGCCTTATCAAGGCAAGTTGAACAAGGGAGAAAAACTGGTAGAAATCGGTAATAGTAAGGGAGTTATCGTAACAGATTTTACCGTTTCATTCGATGGAATCCGCAAACTGATCTATACGCCGGAAATTTATCTGGTGGAAATAGATATTAAAGGAAACAGAGTGATTAAGGCTATCTTGAAAGATTCTCAATATCACCCTGTTAGCGATGCAATACTTCACGCTGATTTCCTGGAAGTATTTGATAATATACCTATTATGATGGAAGTTCCGGTTGTATTGAGAGGACATGCCATCGGCGTAAGATCCGGAGGTAAGTTGAATCAATCCCTGCGCAAACTGAAAGTCAAAGGTTTGGCAAATAATATTCCTGAAATTCTGGAGGTCAATGTGGACAAATTGCAGTTGGGTAAAGTTATCAAGGTTGGCGAACTTTCGTACCCTGATATTGAACTGATTAGTCCGAAAAATGCCGTCGTATGTTCGGTTAAAACGACCCGTGCGGCACAAGGTACGACTGCCGGAGCAGTAGAGGAGGAGACGCCGGAAGAAACTGAAGGCGAAGAAGGGAAAAGCGAATAATTATAATTTTTAGATATTTATAAAATGATGGAAAGGGATTGGACGTGAGTTTATTCCCTTTTTTATTGATAAGAGATTTTAGGAAACCGGAAGGAGTTGAATATGAGGTTTTTAATAGCAGGTTTGGGAAATATCGGCGAGGAATATTGGGGTACGCGCCACAATATCGGTTTCCGTTTTGCCAATGAGTTGGTGGATTCTGTCGGGGGTACGTTTCGCGAAGAGCGTTACGGAGCAGTGGCGCGTATCCGTGTGAAAAATGCGGAACTTGTTGTATTAAAGCCCAATACGTTTATGAATCTGAGCGGGAATGCGATTCGGTTTTGGCTGCAAAAGGAAAATATCGAGAAGGAACAATTGCTGGTTGTCGTGGATGATTTGGCGCTTCCTTTCGGAACGTTGCGCCTGAAACCGCGCGGCAGTAATGCGGGGCATAACGGCTTGAAAAATATTGAAGAAGTTCTTGAAAGTGAGGAATATTCGCGATTGCGTTTCGGTATAGGCAATCATTTTCAGCGCGGACGTCAGATGGATTTTGTACTGAGTAAATTTGAGCCGGACGAACTGAAAAAAATGCCGGAACTGACTAAAAGAGGGGTAGATATGATTAAAAGTTTTTGCCTCGAAGGGGTTGATACGGCTATGAATCGGTATAATTAGGTTCAAAGTTCAAGATTTAAAGTTCAAGGTTTAAGGTTCAAAGTTCAAAGTTTTTTTGATGATGGAGGAGGTACGGATAGATAAATGGATGTGGGCAGTACGGATTTTTAAAACCCGCACGGTTGCGGCAGACGCTTGCAAGAAAAATCGTATAGCCGTTAATAATGTGAGTGTTAAGCCTTCTAAAATGATTAGGATTGGCGACGTCGTCTCGGTGAGAAAGCCGCCTGTAACGTATTCTTTTCGCGTTTTGGGGTTGAGTGAAAACCGGATGGGCGCCAAATTGGTTCCGCAATTTCTGGAAAACATAACGCCGCCCGAACAGTATCAAATCCTTGAAATGAACAGGATTTCGGGCTTTGTGGACAGGGCAAGGGGACTGGGGCGTCCGACCAAAAAAGACCGCCGCGAATTGGACGATTTCACCGGCGGAGATTTTGAAATGCCTGATTTTGACGAAGATTGGGACGACGAAAACTAAACATCGCTCAGTTCCATCCAGCGCATTGTTTTTTCATCAATTTCCTGCAATAATTCACTGTAACGAGTTGATTTTCTTGTTATTTCTTCAACGGATAGCATTCCGCTGTTCATCAAATTTTCGAGATTGGATTTTTCTGCTTCGAGCGAAGGGATTTCCTTTTCCAGTGTTTCCAATTCTTTTTGCTCTCTGTACGTAAGTTTCTTTTTGTCAGATACTTGCCGATAGTTTTGTTTCTCGGTAACGGGTTTCTCGACCTGACGTGAATTTTCTTTTTCCTGCTGTGATTTTTGCAACCGGTATTGCGTATAATTACCCGGAAAATCCTGAATTTCAGCATTTCCATGGAATACCAGCAAATGGTCAATGATTTTGTCTAAAAAATAGCGGTCGTGCGAAATAACAATCGCACAGCCCTTAAAATCAATGAGGTACTCCTCAAGGATATTTAACGTAGCGATGTCGAGATCGTTGGTCGGCTCGTCCAAAATCAGGAAATTGGGATTTTTTATCAGGATGGTACACAGGTATAGCCGCCTTTTTTCGCCACCGCTCAGTTTAAACACGTAATTGTGCTGTTTATCAGGGGGAAAGAGGAAATGATTCAGGAATTGCGACACGCTCAATAATTTTCCGTTACCCAGCGTGATATATTCTGCGATATTCCGCACAATATCAATTACTTTCATTTGTTCGTCAAACTGCAAGCCATCCTGACTGTAATACCCGAAACGTACTGTTTCGCCGATGTCAAAATGCCCTTTATCCGGCGGTATTTCGCCTGTTAACATCTTGATAAAGGACGATTTACCTGTTCCATTATTTCCTACGATTCCCAGTTTTTCGTAACGCGAGAAAACATAGTTGAAATCGTCCAAGATTTTTATTGCTCCGAAAGTTTTGGAAACGTGTTCGGCAGTGAAGATTTTATTCCCTATGTATGAGGATTTTATACCCAATTTTATATTCGGATCGTCCTGCTTTTGCTTCGCCTTCTCTTCGAGTTCATAAAACGCATCAATGCGATATTTGGCTTTGGTAGCGCGTGCCTGCGGTTGGCGGCGCATCCAGTCCAACTCCTTTCGTAACAGGTTGTTAGCATGGTCTATCGTTGCCTGCGTGGTTGCAATGCGTTCCGACTGCTTTTCCAGATAATAACTGTAATTGCCTTTGTATGAATAGATTTGGCGATTGTCAATTTCAATGATTTCGTTGCATACGGCGTCCAGAAAATAGCGGTCGTGCGTAACGAGTAAAATGCTGATTGTCGAGCGTTTGAGATAATCTTCCAGCCATTCAATCATCTCCAAATCAAGGTGATTGGTCGGTTCGTCCAGTAAAATCAGTTCAGGCTCGGTGATCAGCAAATTTGCCAGCGCGATGCGTTTAATTTGTCCACCCGACAATGTTTCGATTTTCCGGTCGAAATCGTTGATTTTCAGTTGAGAAAGTATTTGTTTTGCCTTCCGTTCATAATCCCAGGCTTTCGCATGTTCCATCAACGGGAGCAATTTTTCTATTTTTCCGAAATTGTTTGATAATAAAGCGTTTTCGTAATCCGCAATCAAACTGACAGTTTCGTTCTGCGACAAAAAACAAGCCTGTAAAACGGTTATATCTCCCTGAAATTGAGGAGATTGTTCAAGATATCCGACTCGAAGTCCGTTGCGGAAAACGACGTCTCCTTCATCCGGACTTTCTTTTCCGCCGATCATGTTCAGCAACGTCGTTTTTCCCGCGCCGTTTCGGGCAATCAAACCGATTTTCTGCCCCTGCGCCACGCCAAACGAAATGTCCCGGTACAAAACCAAATCACCGAAACTTTTTGTCAAATTGTCTATTTGTAAATAGGGTAACATTCGTCGAATACGCTGTGTATGCGGCACAAAGATACGAAAAAAATTCAGGATATAACATGAAATGTTGCAGGAATTAAAATCATTATCAATTAAAAAAGTAAATGCAACTTTTCGGAGGAAAAAACTGTGTTCTATAAAATAATTTTAACAGATTGACAATTAATCAATAAACTTTTTCAAAGGTCATTTTTTAGTTATATTTTTCTCACTTGAGATTGCAGAATGAATATTTATTCGTATCTTTGTCTTCGATTTTGACGCTGAATGAAAATACAGATATTTACGAGACTATGAAAAGTATATTACAACATTTTTTTAAAGGAACTTTCCTGCCGGTTTTGTTTTTGGTTTCGGCGATGTTGTCTGCGGAAGAACTACAATCTCCCGACGGCAATTTGTCGTTGA
>JAITMT010000021.1 GCA_031277235.1 Tannerella sp. | reverse complement strand
AGGGGTTGGGGGGTAACAAACAAATCCTAACGCGCTAAAATCCAGTCTCCCAAATCTTTCAACACTTCCGGCGAAAACGTCTGTTCAATAACGGCATATTCGGCAGGCGAACCGGTCGTACATTCCTGAAACAGATGGTTCAGATTGGGATACTCCTTGACGGTTACGTTTTGATTGCCGCCTTTTTTGAGTGCAGCGCCGATGGCTTCGAGATTTTCCTTTGCGGGAACCTGCAAATCCTTGCCGCCATTGACCGCCAACACCGGACATTTCACCTGTTCGAGCGTCGGCACAGGGTCGTAACGGAGAAAATATTGCATGTATGGGCTTGCCATTGTTCCGACACTAATCCTGATATAATCGTCAATTGTTATTCCTTCCGGTATAACTTCCGCGAGTTCCTCTTTCCGTGCTGTGTACAGAGCAAACATTTCCTTAATGGATACGGTTTCTTTTGTATTGACAATTTTATTGTAAATGAAAGAGTTAAGTTTTCTTGCCTTTGCAATTTTATCTTCGGATGCTCCCGATACTCTTGCAACGAGTTCATTTTGCAACAGCAGCAACGAATCGCCGCGAATACCCGTACCGGCAAGCATCACAATGAAACCAACGTCCTCCGACCGTGCCGCAATCATCGGCGCAATCGCACCGCCCTCGCTATGCCCCACCAATCCTATTTTACGCGGATTGATTTCCGGGCGGGTTTTCAGATACGCAAAGGCACTTTCGGCGTCGATGGCAAAGTCGGCGGTAGTGGCTGTGCCGAAAACACCGCCTGACTGTGCCGTTCCTCGGTCGTCGTAGCGAAGGACGGCAATTCCGCGTCGCGTGAGGTAATCGGCGATGACTAAGAACGGTTTGTGCCCCATGAGTTCTTCATCGCGGTTTTGCGCACCACTCCCCGATATCAGGATTACTGCCGGAAAATTACTGCCCGTTTCGGGCAGAGTCAGCGTTCCGGCAAGCGTAATACCGGCGGTTTTGTTTTTAAAAGTAACATTTTCAGAACGATACGGAAAGGGCGGTTTCGGTTCCTGCGGTCGGACAACCGGTTTCACTTCCGCCGGCGTTCTTGTCAAAGTCATCGAAAGCGATAATCCGTTCTGTTTGAACGTCCCCACGATGGAATCGGTTTTGAACTCGCCTTCGTAGGAGAATCCGATGGCGGGCATCGCCAGCGACAGTTTCGAACCGTCAAAGATTGTGGTAGTTACCGGTATTCCGGCGGCTCCCTGGTCGGGGCTGTCCATGGTGGAGGCGTAGCCGTCACCGGTTTGGGTGATGTGAAATACAACCCTCAGTTTCAGTTCATTGAGTACGCCGTTCCATTGTCCCGTAATGTCCTGCGCCTGCGAAAATGTTCCGCCGAGGAGGAAAATGGCTAAAAATACGGCGACTGCTTTTGGGGCTTGCCGATACATTGATAAAGGTTTCATATTATTGATTATTAAAGAGTAAAATACAATACATTGTTAATAATTTCCGAAATCAGCAACGCCGCCATAAACAATAATGCGCATTTAACTTCTTTCAGATTGGTTGATACACGAAATGCGTTGAATAACAGCGTGATTGTCCAAACAAGAATAAGAATGGACACAATTACCATCATTGCAAACAACGCATAGTCGGAAAGCGAAAGTTTACTGATTATGTCTTTGATTTCCTGGATATTAGCAAAAGATTCCATTTTCTCAGTCAATTCAATAAACCTTTTGCCGAATATCCAAAACACAATTGCCGCAAAAACAAGCGGATACTTTGACAAGGTAACAGTTCCCAAAATGTCCTGAAACCGGACATGTTTGGCGGACAACAGGGCTATTATCCACATTACCAGCGCCGTTACCGCCAAGCCCAAGCCTTGCACAAAAAATGCCCGAAACCAGGTTACGGACGCAACAAGTTTGACGGAAATACCGAAGAAAACCGTATTTCCAAAATAGCCAATAACGGTGGTTACACACAAGATTATCAATCCGATAGCAAATGCTTTCCAGCCGGCTATCTGTCTAAACGGGTTATAAACCCAACTCGCGATTTTGTTCATATTTTTCTATTTTATGGATGATTTCATCTAACATGTTTCGCACGGTGGGATAGCTCAAAGACAATTGTTTAGCCATATCCTTGAGGCTTCCGCTGCATTTTATAAACTTCAGGATAAACTCCTGCTCGTCCTGCGGCAAGAGGACGATGGGTGGCAAATCGTAAAGTCCGCTGACTTCGGTACCGCATTTTTCGCAACTCAGGTTTTTCACCTTCAACTGCGATTGGCAACTGGGACATAAACTTGGCAATATCATCGTTTAATTTTTTGCGTTAAATTTCGTGCAAAGATAAATACTATTTTAATATTATGCAAATAAAAATAAATATTTTTTATTTTTTTATTAATATTATTCATTTTTAGTCCGAGCGCTCCGCAGGTAACGCTTCGCTCACCTGCGGTTATGAAAATTGGGCTTTTCAAGCCATTCGTTTGAACAAAAAAGGCTGTCCCGGATGAGACAGCCTTTAAGTTTATCTTCTGAAAAAAATATTCAATGTATATCCCCCATTCATACCCAAACTTCTTTTCAATCCCAACGGGAATATCACCTTATGTATAAATCGATTAATTATCAGTAACTTGTATTTCTTTCGGGTCTTATGGGGTACGATATGGGGCTGTTTCAAGGAACTCATTTGACCGTATCTGTCCAGCCCGTGTCTGCATAAAACTCCGGTGCAAAGGTACGGACTTTTTTTCAAACAACAAAAAAAATATAATTGTCTGGTATTAAATATTTTCTTTTTGGTGCAAGGTGCAAGCGCATATTTATATATATGCGCTTGCACCTTGCACCAAAACCTGTCTTGTCCTGAAAAAACTTTACAGATTATTGAAATTATTTTTTTCTTCCGGTAAAATGCTGTTTTTCAATGATTTTTCATATTCCCGGAATTTTTTTTACCGTTTTTTTTCACTTTTTTAGTCCAAAAACAGCCTGTTTTTAGCTGTAAAACAATATAAATATATGATTTTATGTTATTTATATAATCTTTACAAAAAACGTATTTTTCCATCTGTTTTTCAATTTTTTCAGAATTATATCTTTCTGCCTGTCTGATATTTATATCTTTCCATATCCTTAATAATTGTTAAATTTCATACTTTTCAATGTAAAGTTTACAAACGGACTTTCCCGGACTTCCGACCTTTGCAGCAAATTTTAACGAACATCGCAAATATGGAAGTCATTACAATCGAATCGCAGGCATTCAGGGATTTACAGTCGAAACTCAACACGATTGCCAAATTCGTTTCCGCCCTGCAGAAGAAAGCCGAAGAACAGCCCGAAGACGACTGGGTGGACAGTTACGACGTCTGCACCTTTCTGAAAATCGGCAACAAGACGCTGCAGCGCCTCCGGGCGGCAAACGCCGTCACCTACTCCCGGATACGCGGGAGAAACTATTACCGCATCAGCGAGATTCAGCGCCTGATGAAAAACAACCTCATCCGCTGCAGCGATGAACAGTTACAGGAACTTATTAAAAACAACCGCTTTTATGTTGAACAGAGACGAAATACTAAGACGGACCGGTAACGGTCTGGATATTTTCAAACATTACATTCCCGGCGAATGGCGGGTGGGGCGCAACTTCCACAATCCGCTGTACGAAGACCGGAAGGCGTCGTGCAACATCTACTTCGACCGCCGTAGCGGGACGTACCGGATGAAGGATTTCGGGGACGATACTTTCAGCGGCGACTGTTTCGACATTCTGGGCAAAATCAGGGGTCTGGACTGCAACAGTTCCGGGGATTTCATCGAGATACTGAAGACGGTAAACCGCGACCTGTCGCTGGGTCTGGACGAAAACGACCGGTCCTTTATCGTTTCGGTTTCCCTGCCGGGCGACAAACCCCGGAAGCAACCCGAAAACAGTTTCATGCCTAACCCGATTCCCGCCCCGAAAAAGTCAAAACCCCATTCCATCCTACAGCAAACCTTTTCGGCTAAAGAACTTTCCTTCTGGGCGCAGTACGGCATAACGGAAGAATTGCTGAAAACATACAGGGTTGTTTCGCTGAAGGAATTCCGGAGCGAAAACGGCGACGGAAAACCGTTCGTTTTTTATTCGACGGACGCCGAACCGCTGTTCGGCTACCAGGGCAAGCGGCACGTCAAAATCTACCGTCCCCTTTCGGAAATCCGTTTCCTGTACGGCGGTCTCCTGCCGGACAGTTACTGTTTCGGGCTGGAACAGTTGCCCGCCCGGGGCGATTCGCTGTTTATTACGGGCGGGGAGAAGGATGTTCTCTCGCTGGCTGCCAAAGGCTATTACGCCATCTGCTTCAATTCGGAAACATCCCGCATTCCGCAAAACACTGTCAAAAAACTGTCCTGCCGTTTCAAGCATGTCATTTTGCTGTATGATACTGACAAAACGGGACTGGAATCGTCTGCAAAACACGCGCAGCAGCTGGCGGGTCTGGACGTTAAACGGCTTGTTTTGCCGCTTGCGGGAACAAAAACGGAAAAGGATGTTTCCGACTGGTTCCGGCTCGGCAATACGCGGGAAAACTTCAACCGCCTTTTCCTCGAATTTCTGGACGGCTTATACGCGGAAACCATGGCGATCCTGAAACCCTGCGAGATAGACTTTGACTGTCCTCCCGCAAAATCGGAAATGCTCGTATCCGTCAACGGCGTACCGCTGGGCACGCAGGGCAACCTGTTCGGCATTACCGGCGGCGAAGGCACGGGAAAAAGCCATTTTGCCGGCAGCCTGATTGCGGGAACTGTCCGCGAAAGGGATGATGGCATTGATACGCTGGGTACTTCCGTTCAGCGCAATACGGATAATAAAGCCGTTCTGCTGTACGATACGGAACAGTCCGATTCCCAACTGTATAAAAACATTTCCGGCATTTTGAAGCGGGGAAATCTGGAAGCGATGCCCGCCTGTTTCAAGGCTTACTGTCTGACGGGAATGTCCCGGAAGGAACGCCTGCAGGCGATCGTGCAGAGCATGGACAAGTTCCATTACCAGTTTGGCGGCATTCAAATGGTCGTCATTGACGGCATAGCCGACCTGGTGCGCTGCGCCAACGACGAGGCGGAAAGCGTCGGTCTGATTGACGAACTGTACCGTCTGGCAGGCATTTACAAAACCTGCATTGTCTGTGTGCTGCACTTCATTCCCAACGGCATGAAACTGCGCGGACATCTCGGCTCGGAGTTGCAGCGCAAGGCGGCAGCCATCCTTTCGATAGAAAAGGATGACAACCCGCAGGTTTCGGTCGTCAAGGCATTGAAAGTCAGGGATGGTAGTCCGCTGGACGTGCCGCTCATCCAGTTCTCGTGGAACAGGGAAAGGGAAATGCACGCCTGTCTCGGCGAAAAACCCCGGGAGGAAAAGGAAAAGCGCAAGGAAACCGAACTGGCGGGGGTTGCCCGGACGGTATTTGCCCAAAAGCGCTTCCATACCTACGCCGAACTGTGCGGACAGATCCAGTCCCTGCTGGACGTCAGGGAACGCACCGCCAAAAGTTATATCCGGTTCATGCTGGACCGGGAAATAATTCTCAGGGATTCCGTCAATGAAAGTCATTTCGTTATCGGACGTATCCGGTAAACGGGGCTTACACAACACGGGTTGAGTGCACGGCACGATGTAACACAATACGATATAATACAGTGGAACAAAATAATTCATTACAACGGAAATGCTAATCGAAAGGGAATATATGGAATCGTGGATGAAGCGGATCATGGAACGCTTCGACCGGCTGGAAGACCGGTTTGCAAAGCCGCCCGAAAGGGAACGTCCGCTGCTGGACGGCGAACTGCTGCTGGACAACCAGGATTTGTGCATGATGCTCAACGTCAGCAAGCGTTCCCTGCAACGCTACCGCAGTTTGAAATGGCTGCCCTTCCACCGGATAGACCAGAAAACTTTCTATCTGCAATCCGAAGTGGAAACTTTTATCAGGGAACATTTTGAAAAACGGAAAAAAAGGTAACAGACAGTTTGAAAATTAACGCCTTCGGCATTTAAAAATTTGACAATTTGAAGATTTGAAAATTTCCGAACGCGATTCGGGATGGCAATGCAAGGTTCAAAGTTCAAGGTTCAAAGTTCAAGATTTGAAGTTCAAGGTTCAAAGTTTAAGGTTCAAAGTTCAAGATTTGAAGTTCAAGGTTCAAGGTTCAAAGTTCGAGGTTTAAGATTCAAAAATTCAACAGATTATATTTTTTTATTTTATTATTTACTAACATTTTAATTGATCAAAAAATGAAAAGAAAAGTTTTTTTATTATTCATTCTTGCGGTAGCAGGAATGGTCAGTGTGAACGCGCAAATGCGCATTGGCGGCAGTGAAACTCCGAACAGTTCCGCCGTACTGGACTTGAATCCCGACGATGACGTGTCGGCGGGCAATGCATCTTTGGGGCTGGCTTTGCCCAGGGTAAACCTGAGAAACAGCGGCGACGCCTTCCCGCTTTTGGCGCACGTCAGGGGAATGACCGTCTATAACATGGCGACAGACAGCGACGTGAAGCCCGGCGTGTATGTGAGCGACGGCGTAAAATGGCTGCGGCAGGCAGACGGCGAAACATCCCTTCCGGGCGGTTCCGTTTTGGAGAAGGACAGCATTGTCGGCAACGAAGTAGCGGATGCAACGTCCGGCGGCGGTTTATTCCGCTCCGGCGCCGGTACGGAACTGTCGCCCTACACGCTGGGAATTGAACGGGAAGGCGTTACGACGGACAAAATAGCCGATCAAAGCGTAACGCTGGGAAAACTGGCGGACAATGTCATTTCCACCCTGGGAAGCAGCATGGTTTACAACACGACGCTGGGCGACATTCTGATCGGGCAGATTACGCAGAATTTCGGTACGTCCGGGATGGGGGACAGCATTGTAAAACTGGTACATGAAAACGAACTGGACGGCGTTGTCGGCAATGAAGTTGTGGACGCGACCGTAAACGGCGGTCTGATCCGTTCCGGCACGGGAACGGAACTGTCGCCCTTCACGCTGGGCATTGCTCCCGGCGGAGTAACAGCCGCGCATCTGGCAGACAGCGCCGTAACTTCCGGGAAAATCGCGGCAAATGCCGTCACTACGGTACATATTGAGGACAAGTCCGTAACGCGGGAAAAACTGTCCGACGATATTGTAAATGAAATCATGTGGAACAGTCACGCCGGCATTACGCCGCCCGAACATCCCAATTCCATCCTGATTGGCAATCAAAATCTGCAATGGAAGCAGCAGCAAATACCGGGTACCCCCATTCAACTTGACTACACGCCGAGTCCGGTCGGTATTCCCGGCGGCTGGGTGGATATGGGATATGCGCAGAAAACCGTTCCCGCCGGACTGTACGTCGCAACGGTTCAAATCGCCAATATTCCCGGAGCGTTAAACGCCCTGGATGTGGATTACGTTATGCTGGATACGGGCGGAGCGTTTACCTGGACAATTGCCCGCAAACCGTTGAGGGACGCCGCCGGCAACTATTTCAACGAACCGTCCTGCATAACCGTTTTTGTCAGTGACCCGGCAACTTCCATCCGGCTGTACGTGCATTCATCCGTCCAGACCTATTCGGGCAATGTTACCGTTACCCTGCAACCGATTTTGCAACTGTACTAAATTCCATTTATATGAAAAATCTGTTACAAATCATTTTATGGCAAGCCCTGTTCCTTCCCGCTTTCCACACGCCGGCGTCGGCGCAGGAACTTTACGGGATGGCGGCAACCGGGGAAGGCAACACGCCGATAACCGTGGCAGGGGATTTTGCGTTGAAACCTGACGGAAAACTGTATCTGCAAACCGGAACGCTTTTCCTGAAAGGCGGTTACACGGGCGAAAGCGGCTCGGAAATACATATTCCGCTGAAGGGAAATGCCCTGAATCCACAAATCTTTCTGGATATTGACGGCACGGCAAGCGGAATGACCGAAATAATCCCCGGTTCCCCAAACAGCTGGAACGGTTCGCGCATCGAACTGGCAAGGGCAAGACGCGAAAATTCGGCAGTTGGCGCCTTTTGGATGCGGGACGTGGAAATGGACGGCTATCTCCTGCAACTGAAACACGAAACGCGCGACAGCGTTCTGGTCTGGTACATGGAGAAAACTGAAATTGCTCCGTGCCTGCCGCTTATCGTGCAGTTGGGACGGCACACGCTGCTGGCAAACAACAACAGCGCGACCAATGGCGGTCACAAGTTTACCTATTATTACTGGTATGGGGACGGACAACTGTTAAGGGAAGGCTCGCACGCCGCCAACGGAGGCAGTTACTACACCGGAGGCGCAGACCTGAACAAGACGGCGGAATACACGGTGAAAGCCGTTGACAGCGCGGGAACGGAATATATTTCCTGTCCCTGCCATTTTGTTCCGCCAATGGAAACCGTCCGGATATCGGCATATCCCAATCCCGTACCCCGCAATGCAAGGGTACATGTTCAGATTGAAACGCCGGACAAAGCGCTTTTGCAAAATGCGGTTGTGGAAATTTACGGTGCTCAGGGGCAATATTCGGGCAAGGCGAATCTGAACGGGCAGATGCTTGCAACGGTGGATTTACCCGATAAGCCGGGCATTTACCTCTTGAAATTCAAGGCAGGAAATTACAGTCAAACCATCAAATTAATTGCAGAATGAAACAGTTGATAAAAAACAGGATTTTCCCGTTGCTGGCGGCGCTTTCGGTATTGCATACAGCCTGCGCACAGACGGTAGAAAATAAACAGACGGCGAACAATAAGCAAACCGCAAACAGCGCTCAACCCGTATATGAAGAATACGGCGAAGATGACCTTTCAACGCCGGGCAGTTATCCGGAAACGGGTTACAGTCCCAATGAACTTTCGTTCTGGACGGCGGGCGGTTTTTCCGCACTTGGCAGATACCCGGATTTCGGAAAAGGCAGGGCGGGATTGGGCGGGACGCTGGGCGTCGGCTATACCCGCTTTCTGAACCGGAACTGGGGCTTGTCTTCCGGTCTGGAATATGCTTTTTTACGGAATACAGTCGAAGTAAACGGATTTTCAGACAGTTACGGGATTGATGACATGTTCGGCAATCCGGTTGTGTATCAAACCCGCGTTGCCGGTTACGGCGAAACGCAAAAGTTGGGAATGTTGAATATTCCGCTCTCTGTACTGTACCAAACGGACGGCAAACATCCGTTTTTCGTCTCGCTGGGCGTAAAACTGGGGATACCGCTGTCGGAAAAATTCAGCGGCACGGATGCAACACTCAATCTTGCAGGCTATTATCCCGGTTACGACCAGACGGAAATCTGGCAAAATGATTTGGGATACGGCGTTTTCAATATGTCCCCAAACAGCGTAAAATTGGATTTGGGCATATTGCTGTCAGGCACGGCGGAAACGGGCGTAAAATGGAATACCGGTATCGGTACCAGTTTGTACACCGGTGTTTTTATGGATTACGGTTTCAACAGCATGCTGAAACGTGATTTTACCCAAAAACGCTTCGTGGAATACAATCCCGTTGAGCCGTCAAAGCCAATACTGAATACCGCCGCCGTACTGTCCGACCGTTTTTCGCCGGTGAGTTTCGGCATCAAACTGAAACTGGCGTTTTCTATAGGTTGCCGCAATTGGATGAATGACCGCAAAACGTACCAATCCATGCAGCCGGCACGGGACGATGACGGTTATTACGATTTCGCACCCGGAATGCGACCGGAAGAAAGCCCAACGGAAACCGTTGATGCGGAACAGCCGGAGAATGCCGTTACCCCTGCGGACAGTAACCAAACGGAAATTTCCCCAACAATGCAACCGTGCGAAACGGATACGGCAGCCATCCGTGCGGAACGCGAAACATACCTTGAAACCGCCAAAGTCCGCCGTCAAAAGTACGGCGAATCCCTGAATGTGATTTACATGCGGAATATGGGTAATTACAATCTGGGAATTGTTACGCTGACAGACGGACAGAAAGCCGCGCTGGATGACTATGTCAAGGTCATGACCGCAAATCCGCATGTCACCCTGGATATTACCGGGCACACCTGCGATCTGGGCACGGATGACCTCAATATCCGCATCGGTCAGGAACGCGCCGACCTTGCCAAGGACTGGCTGGTGGAAAACGGCATGGCGCCTTCGCGGATACGGACATTCAGCAAGGGCGAATCGGAACCGCTGTTTCCCAACACTGGCGAAGCAAACCGCCGGAAGAACAGGCGGCTGGAGATTATCGTAAACTATTGATTCTTATTGTTCTTAGTGATTTTTTTTAGTTGATTGGAAACCCTGCGAGTCGTGAGACTGGTTGGGTTTCGGTTTTTATAGCAGTTTGCCTGGTTCAGGTCTCAACTTTTTCCATTTTGGAATATATACTGATAACTAATTGATTATAAATATTTTAATAGAAAACATAAAATATAATCTTAATTTTCTTTAAGGTTGATTCAATCTTTCAGGAATCTGTTTAAGATCATTAGGAATTTTTATGAGACTGTTTCCGAAAACAACCGTATTTTAGCCGTCAACTTTTTTAGTTTTTATTTATTTATGAAGAAAAAGATTATATATTTGAAAAACAGATTTTTATGTATTTTTAAACAAATACATAAAGTGTTTTTTTATATTTTTCTTCGTGATTATACCTTTGGAAAATATTTCTTCAACGAATCAAAAATACGGATTT
>JAITMT010000006.1 GCA_031277235.1 Tannerella sp. | reverse complement strand
TGTCTCCCGGGAAAAACTTTTGCAAGCCGACAATGATGAGCCAGAACAGGAGCATGAAAACGAATATGGACGCCATGCCCAAGCCCATAATATCCAATGATTTGATGAATGTATCTATTGCCATGATTTTTATTTTTTATAGTTTATTATTTAATAAATGCTCAACATCGTACCTAAACCTGCCGTAAAGATTAAAGCCTCCCCTAACCCCTCCGAAGGAGGGGGACTCCCTCCCCTTTGGGGAGGATTGGGGAGGGGTTGTTTTCTACCGAGCGATGCAATCCTGACGGATTGCACTATTTGGGCATTATTTTGAGGATTCATATTAATTTATTTTACGCAAACAGAGGTACCAAACCCAAAATCAAACCGCCGGCAATAACCGAGCCGATCTGTCCCGATACGTTGGCGCTGATGGCGGGCATGAGCAGAAAGTTCGTCGGATCTTCGTCCTGCCCCATCTTTTGAATGACGCGGGCAGACATCGGAAACGCGGAGATTCCCGCCGCACCGACCATCGGATTGATCTTCATCTTGGCAGGCAAAAATACGTTCAACAACTTGGCGAACAACACGCCGCCGGCAGTATCGAATATAAATGCCACCAAACCCAACAGGATGATATACAGCGTCCCGACGTTCACAAACTGTTCCGCCGTCATGGTGGAAGCAATCGTAATACCAAGCAGCAGCGTTACAAGACTTGCCAGTTCGTTCTGAGCCGCGAGCGAAAGTTTGTTCAGCACGCCGCATTCACGAACGAGGTTACCGAACATCAAAAAGCCTACAAGCGGCAGCGACGACGGCGCAATGATTCCGGCTACAAAAGTAATCAGAATCGGGAAAAGTACCAGCGTCGTTTTGGATATCTTTTTATTGTATGCGCCCGTTCCGGTCATGCGGATCAAGCGTTCGTGCTTGGAAGTCAGCGCCTTGATTACGGGCGGCTGAATGATGGGTACCAGCGACATGTAGGAATATGCCGCCACCGAAATGGGTCCGAGCAGGTTTTTGGCAAACTGCGAAGCAACGAAGATGGACGTAGGTCCGTCGGCTGCACCGATGATACCGATAGAGGCGGCTTCCTTCAAAGTGAAACCGAGCAAGCACGCCAAACTGACGGTGATGAAGATTCCAAACTGCGCCGCAGCGCCGAACAGCAGCAGGAACGGATTCCTGAACAGCGAACTGAAATCAATCATCGCGCCGATGGCGATAAAAATAAGCAGCGGGAAGAGTTCCGTGTGGATTCCCGCGTTGAAAAGTACGGTAAGCGGTCCGTCGCCGGTGTCGTAATGCCCTACGATGGAAGAAAGCGGTATGTTCACCAAAATTGCTCCGAAACCCATCGGGAGCAAAAGCGTCGGTTCATACTCTTTCTTGATGGCAAGATAGATAAGAGTGCAGCCTATGACTATCATTACGATATGTTTCCACGTGAATAAGGGGATTACCTTAAAAAGATCCTGAATAAATTCCATATATTTTAACTGATTTGTTGTCGTGATTGCATAAAAAAAGCAGGCTGCTCTGTCGGAAAAACTGGCAGCCTACTTGTTTTTTTGCTATTTTAAATTCTTGTTTACGTCGTCTATGATATCTTTTGCCTGTTTTGCCTGGGCTTCGCCGGGTTCCAACTCCAAGACTTTGGTAAAGTATAAAATGGTATTCGCCTTGTCATCATTCAAATAATAATGATATCCCAGAGAGGTATAGGCTTCGAGCAGTACGCGCTTGGTAGCAGGGGTCAGTTCGTTATCCGGCTGGGTCAGGATTTCTATCACTTTTTCATAATGCGGTTTTGCATCACCGGCTTTGTAATCAGGGTTTAATCCGTGTTTAGCCTGCGCTTTTAATCTGTACCCTTGATAACTTTCGGGCGCCATGGCAATTTGCACGTCGAATACGGAATCTGCCTTGGTCAGATAGTATTTGCCATACGCTCTGGCGAAATAATTGACGTCGTTCAAGGAATCCGGCAAAACGCCCGCTACGGAGGTTTTCACCATATCCACGATGGCAGGATTTTTCATCAATTCTTCCGCAGCCGACAGGTTTTTGGCACTCGCATTACCAGCCAGGAAGTAGTCGTAACCCATGGTGGTAATATCAACCAGAGTGCCTTTAAATTCGGGATCGTCGGATTGTTTTATGGCTTCCTTGATTTTTTGCTGTATATACTCGGCTGCTTTCACATAGTCTTTAGCGTCTCCTGCGGTAGAAGCGGCTTCATCATAGATCCTTAATTTATCCTTATCGGCGGCAAGCGCGACGGCTTTGTCAAACGAAGCATAGGCGTCGTCGTAGCGCTTTGCCTGCGTGAGAAGCAGTGCATAATTCAAATAGTCCTGATCAATATAACTTGTATCGTTTCTAATCTTGAAAAATTTGTCGGCTACCGCCAAACCATCGTCTGTCTGTGCCGTTTTAGCGTCGATATACATTAAAAAGCGATTCAAAGCGAAGTGATTCGGGTCTAACTGGAGTCCCTGTTGTACAATCTTTTTGGCTTCGGTATAATCCTTGTCTTTCGGGTCTCCGCTTGCCGGTTCTACATAAAATTCCGCCCAGACATATTTTGCTAAATCATCAATGGAATAAACGCCGGAAGCAATGTATTTCTTATAGGTTGCGATAGCCTCCGGATAAAAACCGTTCTGGGTATAGATTCTGCCAATCAAGCCCAGCGCCGGCATATAGTTCGGATTCTTCTCGATAACGGTCTTCATTTTTTCAATAGCCAAACCGGAATTGATTTTTTCGTACACCTCTGCCGACTTCATGTATCCGAGCAGATAATTCGGGTCGAAATAAACAGCCTGATCATATTTTCCGGCTGCTTCGCCGAGTTTTTTCGAATCGCTGCCTTCTTTCAGTTTGATATCGCCTTCCAAAATGTAAACGGCAGGATTTTTACTCCCGGCTTTATGGGCTGCATCATACTGTTTGTTAGCCTGCGCCAGCATTCCGTTGTCCAGGTAAGCGCGTGCGATGGCAATTTGTGCATCAACGTCCTTTTTGGCTTTTTTGGAAAGCGCTGTCAATAATTTCTCAGTTCCCTGCGGGTCTGATTTCAGTTTCAGTTTCAACTGACCGATTTGGTTCAGCAGGCTTTCGGGGTCGGCAGCCAATCCCTTGGCATAATATTCTGCCGCCTGCGCCGGATTGTTTTCTGCAAAAGCAATTTCGCCGAGATAATAATTATTAAGGGCGGGATTTGTTGCCAAATCTCTGGTTAAAAATTCTTTAGCCTTTATCAAATCACCCAGTCTGTAATAGTCTATTCCGATGTCGGATTGAGCATACAGTAAATTCGTAGCCAGCAACGCTGTTACCGCTAAAATAATCATTTTCTTTTTTGTCATCATTCTTAAAAAATTTTATAGTTGTTATTAATTAAAATCATCTATTAATGTTACCATCCACAAGATTGATATACCGCGTGGGACTGGTAGCAGGTACAAGTCCGGCGTTGAGGATGATACGCTGTCCGGCGTCGCCGGCAAAAAACTTCACGACTCCGGCGGGCAATGTTTCCCGCAAGTCCGTCAATATCAAAAATACGTTCCTGATGAGCGGATATTCACCGCTGTGCAGATAGTAAGGTACGGGCTGAAAGGCGTTGTGGGGGTCAATTTCGTCCGTCACGCCGACCGCCATGACCCGGATCGTCTCGTCAAAGGTCAGTTTGGTCGTATCATACGGATTGCTGATCCAGTTTACACCGATAACTCCCAGAGCATCAGGCGTTTCCGTAACAAATTTCAACACTTCGGGATTGGTCGCCAAAGCCTTGACATTTTCGGAGATGGGAGCGCCCTCCAGTATTTTTTCGTTGATAAAGCGCAGGGTACTCGAATTGGGATTGTCGAACACGACTTTGACGTCTCCCAGACCGTCGCTTTTGTATCCCGGAATCTGTTCCCATCGGGTGATTTCGCCGGTCATGATTTTCTTGACGGTGGCAAAATTGATAACGGAATCGGGATTGGATTTGTTAATTATCAGCGCTATACCGTCGCGTGCAATCATTTGCGAGCGGACGGTCAGTTTGTTTTCTTTTTCGATTTTTGCCTTTTCGCTTGCGGTCAGTTCGCGGGCTGCCATAATCAGGCGTACGCTGTCGCTCACCAGCAGGTCGAACAGTTCCTTTTCACCGGTATAGATGGGCGTTACGAGGGCGTCAACGTTGATGTGCGTAAAAACGTCCAGTTCTTCCTTTACGATCGGTGCGAAACATTCGTCGGCAGCCATAACGGCTTCACCGCTTGTTTCGGTATCAAAGCGCGTGATTCTCTTGCCCTGCTGACAGGCTGAGAGCATCATCGCCAATGTACATATATATATCGTTGCTCTTTTCATCATTTCAAGATAAACTTTTATAAAGTCTGTATGCACGGAAAATTCCGTAAATCAGAAACAGCAGTCCAATAATGATTTTGAACGTCTGTTCAATGTTGAAAATATCGGAAAACAAAATCAATGCAGCCATACCCAAATAGATAATAACCATCATGATACCCAATATAAATCTGTAATTAATCTGTTTCATATTTTTTCTAATATTTTCCTGTTAAGCGTCTTATAATGAATTGAATCTGTATTCCGCCAGGAATACGTCGTCCGGTAGAGTTTTGCCGTTCTACCGAGCGACATATCCCTGACGGGATGTACATGTTACAAAATTCAATCATTTCAATTCAAATCTAAATGTTACTTATTTCCGTTATCTTAGATCATAAAAACGTCAAATCGTTTAATGATTAAAAGTGTCCACATTTCTTCCGATAGAATAAATCTTATGCAAATGAATGTGGACACTTGATTTTAGCAAGATGTTTACCGCTGAAAATCAACTGTTAAACTATTGCTGCAACCGGAAATCCACGGGAAGCGTGAACCAGACGTTCACAGTCTTGCCGTTTTGTTTTCCCGGAATCCATTTCGGCATTGCCTGTACCGCACGGACAGCCTCTCTGTCCAATGACGGGTCAACGCCTTTCAATACCTGTACACGGTCAACGGAGCCATCCGTGTTTACCACGAATTTCAGCGTTACCCTGCCTTTAATGTTACTCTCCTGCGCCACAACCGGATAGTTGAGGTTTTCGCCGAGCCATTTCATCATCGCCGCGTATCCGCCCGGAAATTCCGGATTCTGCTCTACGACGGTGAGGGGTTCCCTTGCCGATTCGTCTGCTACTACCTGTTGCCGTTGCAATTCGGCAATATCCACGCCAAGCACATCGTCTCCATTCTCAACGGTTTGCGTTGAAATCTGGACTTTTGATGCCTGAAGTTCATCCTGAGACTTCAAGGTTTCGCTTTCCGCGATTTCGTCCGCGCTCACAATTTCCGGCTCGATAAACTGAACCGTATTTTTCAACAGGGGAAGAGGTTCGATTTGTTCAACAATATCGTCCAATTCCTTCTGTTTTTCCATTTCCGTCAGGTGTGCGATCACAACGTCATCTGTAATAGTTCCTCTTGCAACCGTACCGGGCTCTTTCCGGACAGTCAATGAAAGGGCGGCAATAAATGCAGCGATCAACAGACTTCCCATCAGGGCAATCGAATGCCTGCTGTCCGAAGTCTGACGCAATTCGTAGGCGCCATAGGCTTTGTTTTTGTCTTCAAAGATTATGTCGTTCCAACTTTGCGAATATAAATTAATATCTTTTCCCATTTTTGTAAATTTTTAAACAGTTATTAATTTTTCTTGGGCGCTTGCGCGCTCAATGCCCCTTTTTTCAAACAGTTCCGTATTCGGAACTTATTTCAATCTTTCATACCGGCAGTCGCATATTTGCCGATACTGCAAGATTGGCATCCCGTCCAAGACTTCACAAGGTTTCCCTACGTCTAACCCTTCATCATGAAATATCAACCGTACATAACCGCTGTTACGTACTATTGGTTCAACTGGAATTTTATAGGAAGCGTAAACCAGACATTCACATTTTTACCGTTTTGCTTGCCCGGTATCCATTTCGGCATTGCCTGTACCACGCGAACGGCTTCCTTGTCCAGGGATGCGTCCACACCTCTCACAATTTGTATTTGACCCACGGAGCCATCCCTGGTTACTACAAATTTCAGTGTTACCGTGCCCTTAATGCCGTTTTCCTGTGCCACAACCGGATAACTGATGTGCTCGCTAACCCATTTCAGCACATTTCCACCCGGAAATTCCGGATTCTGCTCTACAACTTCAAAGATTTTTGTATCCGTGTCGTCAGCCACTTTGGTATGTACTTCCAAATCGGCAATGTCTATGCCATGCTCTTCGTCTGTTCCTTCAACGGTTTGCGTTGATATCTGGATTTTCGATTCCTGCAATTCATCCTGTGTCTTCAAGGTTTCGTCCTCCTTGATTTCTTCCGCACTCGCTATTATCGGTTCAATAAATTGCATCGTACTTTTCATCGGGGGAGGAGGCGTTTCGGTTTGTTCAACAATGTCGTCCAATTTCTCCTGTTCTTCCACTTCCGCCAAATCTGCAAGCACACTGGCGTCCGAAATGTTCTCTACAGGTGGACGAAGACTTTTCACCGTGTCAATCAAGGTTGGAAGGGCTGCCACGAATGCTGCGATCAACAAACTTCCTATAACGGCAATCAAATGTCTCTTGCCCGAAGTTTGGCGCAATTCGTAGGCGCCATAAGTCTTGTTTTTGTCTTCAAAGATTATGTCGTTCCAACTTTGCGAGTATAAATTAATATCTTTTCCCATTTTTGTTAATTTTTAAACGGTTATTACTATCTCCTGGCTGCCGGTTTTGCCGCCGACGCCTGTGCACTCAATGCTCCTTGTTGTAAATAATTGTCTATTAAAAACTTATCGCCCTCTTTCATCTCGACAATCGCATACGTGGCGATACTGCATATTTGCATCTCGTCCAGGATTTTCACCAGGTTTTCAAACGTCGAACTTTCCGTGGGCTTGATAACAACCACCTGCCCGTCTTTCGCATTTCTGATTTCTTTTGACTGCGTCTCAAACTGCTCGGCTGTTATCTTGCTTTGCGCCTTGTCAATTCTCAATTGCGCTATTTTCTGAATCCTGTCCAGATTCCGCTCCAGCAAGAGTTTGCGAAGTCCGTCGGGTGAATAATCCGTTACCACCACCGATTGCCAGTCTTCATAGTTTGGCTTCCCGAGATAATAAAAGATAGAGTCTCCTCCTCCCAGCATCAGTGTTACGGTTTTCGTTTCATCGACTTTGGGTTTTTCTTCGTCAATTACCTTGTCGGAGTCTTTACTGGGCATGACCAGATACATCATTTGTGGTTTACTCAATGTTGTACAGAACATAAAGAATGTTATCAACAACATATTCATATCCACCATGGGTGTGAAATCTACCCTCAACTGCTGTCTCTTGGGCTGACCTTTTTTAGCTTCCTTTCCTTCGCCGGTATTTACTTCTGCCATAATTTTTTTCCTTTCTTAAATTAATAATGTTATACAGGATTAAAAACCTTCCGGCATCTTACCGAGATTTGTAATCAGATTAAAACGGTTTTCCTTAATCTCTTGCAGTGTTGCTATTACATTGTTTACCTTGGGATAAGGCGTTGACCTGTCTGCTTTAACTGCAATTTGCAAATCGGGATTCACAAGTTTAGCCTTTTGTACCCAGTATTTCAACTGATTGCTGGCGCTGTCGGTAGGGATGCCCGTTGTTTTCAGAACGTCATCCTGGTCGAGCATCGGCATATCCAGAAATTGGGATAACTGATTGATAGGCACGCCAATCGTAGCCTGATTAACGAATGATAATACTTGTTTATCGCTAAAACTGATGTTGTAGTCTTTTGCCACTTCTGCCAGAACCGCCCTTTTGTCGTTGGGACGGTCAAGATTGAGATACACCAGCCCGTCGGGTTTTACCAGAATAGTGAGCAGGTTTGCATCGGGAATCTTGATTTCAACCACGGATTGAGGCGTTGTAACCTGAATCGGTTCCTTGGGGAGGAACGTGGCGGTCAACATAAAGAACGTCAGCAAGAGCACAGTAACATCACTCATCGCTGTCATGTCGATGAACGTGCTGTGTTTCTTTGCCTTTACTTTTGCCATTTTGTACTTTTCCTTTCAATTAAATGATTATGCTCTTTTTTTCGAGAAAGTCTGGCCGATTGCAAAGCCGATTTCGTTTACGGCGTTTGTAATGTCCTGAACTTTACCGGAGAAGTAACCGTAAGCAATGATAGCCGCCGCACCGGTACCGATACCCATCGCCGTGTTCAGGAGGGCTTCCGAGATACCGATTGCCAACTGTGTAGCGTCGGGCGCACCTTCCTGTCCCATGGCGCCGAATGAACGAATCATACCGAGCACCGTTCCGAACAGTCCGAACAGCGTTCCAAGCGTCGAAATCGTCGCAATAACCGGCAGATTTTGCTCCATTACCGGCAGTTCAAGCGAAGTTGCATCTTCAATTTCTTTGGATACGAGTTCCGCTTTTTCGTCATTGCTGAGGTTTGTTTTGTTTTCAATGTCTTCGTACCTTACCAATGCTGCGCGCAGAATGTTGGCTATGCTGCCTTTCTGCTTGTCGCACAAGTTGCGTGCTTCCTGAATGTTGCCGCCTTCAAGGGCTTTTCTAGCGTTGTCAACAAATTTGGTCAGATTACCCGTTCCCTTGCATTTGTTCAATGTGATGGCGCGTTCGATTGACAGAGCGAATACCGTCAATAACAGCGTCATAACGATGGGGATTACATAGCCTCCCTGCCATAATGTACCGAACAGGTTTCCGTTGATGGGATGACCTTTTTCGTCGAAGTTTGCCGGATTTCCGCAAACGAAGAAGAAGAACGCGAATGCGATTACTGCGCATACAATAATAATAATACTTGCTGAAAGACCGAGTTTACTCGTTTTCGCCTTAGCTGGTTTTTGGTTTTGTGTTGCCATTTTGATTTAATTTTTTAAATTTGTAATTTCTTAATTTGTAACTCTATTTTTTATTTTTGTTTATCATTCTGCATAGATTTTTCTTGTTTTTTCACGACATTTTAATCTATTTATGCGCCAAAATTATGACAAAAAAAACTATTGTGCAAACAATTTGTGAAAAAATGTTATACTTTTTTTTCTTGACACCATCTTTATCTCTGATTATCAATTAATTGAGCATTCTGTTTTTTTCTCTCTTCCACGATCGCGTCAATGACGGCTACGGTCGTGATGTTTACCACGTCGCGAACCGAACTTTCGATGTCCGTAAAATGAATCGGCTTGTTCAATCCTATCTGTATCGGACCGATCATTTCGGCGTCGTTCGTCGCCTGTAACAGTTTGTAGGTGATGTTCGCCGAATTTAAGTTCGGGAATATCAGCGTATTGACGTCCTTATCCTTCAGTTTGGAGAAGGGGTATTTTTCGTCCCTCATCTTCCGGTCGAGTGCAAAGTTCGCCTGCATTTCTCCGTCAATGACCATGTGGGGATAGTTTTGGTGCATATACCGGACGACTTCGTGCACGCGGGCGGGGCTACCCTCCGTGTCGGAGCCGAAATTGGAATATGACAGCATTGCCATCACCGGGTCGGTGGCGAAAAACTGCACGGCGTCGTGCATCAGTTTGGCGATGTCAATCAGCACTTCGGCGGATGGATGCCTGTTAATCAACGTGTCAGCCAGAAACAGCGTTCCTTTCTTGCTCGTCAATATGTGCATCGCGCCGAAATGTTTGTGTCCCTCGCGGATACCGATGACTTCCTTCGCTACTTTAATCGTATTGGAATATTTGGTGTAAATACCTGTTATAAAGGCGTCTGCATCACCCGTTTCAACCATCATCATGCCGAAGTAGTTGCGTTCCACCATTTTATCCTTCGCCTCGTCGTAGGTGGCGCCTTCGCGGGCGCGTTTTTCGGCAAGGATTTTGGCATAGCGGAAGCGACGTTCTTCTTCGCGGTCGTGGCGCAAATTGACGATTTCAATGCCGTCCAGATCGAGATTGAGTTCTGCCGCCAATTTCTCAATGCGTTCGTCGTTGCCGAGCAGGATGGGATGGCAAATCCCCTCCGCTTTTGCCGCAACGGCGGCTTTGAGCATGTTGGCGTGCGAGCCTTCGGCAAAAACCACTCTTTTCGGATTGCGTTTCGCAATGTCAATCAAACGACGGATCAGCGTGTTGTCGTAACCCATCAGTTCGTTGAGTTTGTTTTCGTATTCTTTCCAATCGGTGATATGCTTGCGGGCGACGCCGGATTCAATCGCAGCCTTGGCTACGGCTATCGAAACAACCGTCAAGAGACGCGGGTCGAGGGGTTTCGGAATTATGTAATCTTTATCGAAAGACAGGCGGTTGATGCCGTAGGCGGCGTTAACCACGTCAGGCACAGGCTCTTTCACCAATGAAGCAATCGCTCGCACGGCTGCCAGTTTCATGGCTTCGTTGATGGTTTTGGCTCTCACGTCCAGCGCTCCCCTGAAAATATAGGGAAATCCCAATACATTATTGATCTGGTTGGGATAGTCGGAGCGACCGGTGGCGTAAATCAAGTCCTCACGCGCGGCTTTTGCCTTTTCCATCGAAATTTCGGGATCCGGGTTTGCCAGCGCGAAAACGATGGGGTTGGCGTTCATTTTCCGAACCATCTCCACCGTCAAAACGTCTGCTACCGACAGTCCGAGAAACACGTCCGCGCCTTCGATTGCCTCTTCGAGCGTGCTGATGTTTCTTTCGGTGGCAAAAAACCGTTTGGATTCGTTCAAGTCCGTGCGTTTCAGGGAGATAACTCCCCTGCTGTCGCACATCACGATGTTTTCTTTCTTCACGCCGAGCGACATGTATAATTTTGTACACGAACTTGCCGATGCGCCGGCGCCGTTCACGACTACTTTTACGTCTTCAATCTTCTTTCCCGTCAGTTCGAGCGCGTTCAGCAGTCCGGCGGACGAGATGATTGCCGTGCCGTGCTGGTCGTCGTGCATGATGGGAATGTCCAATTCCTCCTTTAAGCGTGTTTCTATTTCAAAACATTCGGGCGCCTTGATGTCTTCCAGATTGATGCCTCCGAAAGTGGGCGCTATCGCCTTCACTGCCTCGATAAACTTTTGCGGGTCTTTTTCGTTAATCTCGATGTCAAACACGTCAATGCCGGCAAATATCTTGAACAGAAGACCTTTGCCTTCCATCACCGGTTTGCCAGCCAAAGCGCCGATATCACCCAAACCCAACACTGCCGTTCCGTTTGAAATCACCGCCACGAGATTGCCTTTCGCGGTGTAGTCGTATGCCTTGCCCGAATCCTTTTCGATTTCGAGACAAGGCTCCGCGACGCCGGGAGAATAGGCTAACGATAAATCGTGTTGCGTGCTGTGAGGTTTCGTCGGAACGACCTCGATTTTTCCGGGTTTGCCTTGTGCGTGATACAAGAGCGCTTCTTCCTTGATAGTTGTTGCCATACAATAATTAATTACTAACTGTTTACTTGATTTCGGTTTATTATTTTAATCCGATTTTTGTTCACAATTCGCCGCAAAATTACAAATTCTTAGGTTACTTTGGTTAAATTCTGTCATTTTTTTTTAAATGTTGCAAAAAAATAGAGTTTTTACGTCTTTTCTTTTTCGTCTCGTTCCGGGCTTTCGCCCTCACGGGAATTTCTTGGTGAATCCTGTTGCTTTCATGCGTTTCAACTTTTTTAAATGATGGGCACTATTGCCATTTACTCCATAGATGACGGATTCCTTCAAATTCCATAAAGGAGGGAGAATTTTTTTTCAGCATTACTGATTTTCTGCCGGGAATTTTTTGAATTTTTTTCCAAAACTCCATTTTTTCACTACCTTTGTGGCATTATTTTGAAAAACGAATATCATGGCGACAGCAGTAATAATGCCTAAACAGGGACAGTCGGTCGAAAGTTGCATACTGACTGAATTAAAGAAGAAAAAAGGCGACAGGGTGGAAATCGGCGACGTGCTTTTCTCGTACGAAACCGACAAGGCGTCGTTTGAGGAAACGGCGCAGGTGGCGGGTACGGTTCTCGAAATTTTCTTTTCGGAAGGAGACGAGATTCCCGTATTAACCAACGTTTTAGTCATTGGCAAAGAGGGAGAAGAGAGCCATAGCCCCCTAAATCCCCCTCAGGGGGACTTGCGGGACACGAAAGCAGAAGAGAATTTGCCTCCGGCAACTCCGCAACATATTGTTATTGAGGAAAAAATATCTTCAAAAGAGAAAGTTGGAGAAAAGGGAATTTCTCCGCGTGCCCAAAATCTGGCGGATAAAAATGCGATCAGCACGCAAAACCTGTCAGGCAGCGGTCCCGGCGGGCGTATCATAGAGCGCGACGTGCAGGCTGTGATTGATTCAATGCCTAAAACGACTCCGCTCGCCCGCGAAATCATGCGCGAAACCGGCAATTTACCCGATTCGGGCAGCGGACTCGGCGGCACGGCAAAAGCGGCTGACATAGGCGTAAAAAATCCGGTGTATGGCGCCGACAGCGTCGTTAAACCGCTGACTAACATGCGCAAACTGATAGCCAGGGCGATGCACGCTTCGCTGCAAAATTCGGCGCAACTCACGCACCATCTCGGCGCAGACGCCCGCAACATTCTGGCGCTTCGCAAAACCGTCAAAAAAGCCGTTAAGGATGGCTATCCGACCGATATTTCCATCAACGACCTCGTTTGCTTCGCCGTAATCAAGGCTTTGAAACAGTATCCGCAGGCAAATGCACATTTCCTGGGCGACAGCGTCCGGCTGTTCAGCAAGGTGCATCTCGGTTTGGCGGTTGATACCGAGCGCGGACTGATGGTTCCCACGGTGAAAAACGCTGATGATCTGACGATTCAGGGCTTGGCTAACCAACTCAAGGAAGTGGCGGCGCTGTGCAAAACCGGCAGTATTTCGCCCGACCTGCTCGCACCCGAATCGGCTTCGTTCACGGTTTCCAATCTCGGCAACTACGGCGTGGAAATTTTTACGCCGGTCATCAATCTGCCGCAGGTCGCCATTCTCGGCGTCAATACCATTGTTCCGCGTCCCAAAGACCTTGGAGATGGTATTTACGGCTTCGTTCCCTACATGGGATTGAGCCTGACCTACGACCACCGCGCTCTGGACGGCGGCGAAGCCACCCGGTTTCTGAAACAGATTGCTACGGAAATTGAGAATTTGAAGATGGAATTGTGAAAATCATGGAAAAGTGGATTAAACATATTTCGGGCACGATTCCTTATACCCATAAAACCGTTGATATTGACCTTGATGGCAAGAATTTGATTGTAACCGGGGCGAATGGGAGCGGGAAGACTTCGTTTGTGAAAAGTGCATATAATCAGATTCTTAATAATCGCAACAGACACATAGAATTATCACCTCAAGAAATATTTCCTGATTTTGAATCCCCTGTTATGGTTGCAGGCGAATTTATTATCAGGTTCTTTGAGGAAAAACGTTTATCTGCAATTAAACAGCCTGTTGTAGGACAGGGAATCATGATAGAATATAAATTGGGTAATTCTTTAGAACAGCATTTGTTGAATCTGAAAACTCGCGCTTCATTTGCGATAACGGAAGGAAACAATGAAAAACTGTCCGTGGATATTCAAAATTGGTTTGACCATTTCGAGAAAAACTTGAAAATCCTGTTTGAGGACGAAAATCTCACCTTAAAACTCAATCTCGAAGCTGAAAATCCACATTTTTTAATTATTCAAAAAGGAAAACCGCCTTTTACCTTTCAAACACTTTCAGCAGGTTACCGTGCCATTTTCGACATCTACGCCGACCTGCTGATGATCACAGAGCACTTCAAAATAATGCCTGACAAATTGTCCGGCGTCGTGTTCATTGACGAAATAGATTCGCATTTGCACGTTTCACTGCAACGGTTAATTTTTCCGTTTTTTACGCAATCATTCCCGAAAATTCAGTTTATCGTTACCACTCATTCACCTTTTGTGTTGATGTCCACGCCCGATACTGTGGTATATGATTTAGCTAAGAATGAGCCTATTACCGAAGATTTGTCGTATTACACTTATTCGGCTGTTATGAAAGGTCTTTGGAACGTGAAACCGATTTCGATTCATTTGGAAAATTCCGTAAAAGAGATTGCCCAAATAGTAAATTCCAATGAAAAAGATTACAAACGGCTGCGTGAACTGGTTGAAAATACAAAACCATACGAAGACGCTTTGGACAGTGAGTCGAAAGTTTTTTTGCTGTTGGGAATGGAAACTTTATTGGAGGAAGAATACAAAAATGTTTAATGTTACAAGATCGCCATTCAATTTGACAAAATCAAACTTCAATTCACCTGAAGTTTTGCTGGAGTTGCAAAAAATCTTTTATAAAAAATGCTACCTGTGCGAAGATTATGTCAATAATCCCGATAAAGAACATTTTGTAGCCAAAAGTAATGACAGAACAAAAGAATATGACTGGAACAATCTATACCATGTTTGCAAGAGATGTAACAGCATAAAAAAAGATGTGATAGACAGAAAGAATCTGCAAATTCTTGATTGCTGTGACAACTCTATAAATGTATCCGCAGCCATAAAATGTCTTTGTTCAAGTGTTTATAATGATGATTATCTGGTTGAGCCTCAATTTGATGATAAAGTAACAGTAAATACGTCAATGCTATTGCATCACTGTTATAATGCCGACAATGCCAATTATGGCATATCCAGAGAATTTTTGCATGAACAGATTTACAAGGATTTTGCCCGGTTTATCACTTATCGGATGATTGTAAAAGATAAAGATTCATTACAATCGGAAAGGAACGGAGCGGTGGAACATCTGAAAAATATGTCACGGGACAGTTATCCATTCTCGATTTTTTGGAAATGGCATATCTTAAGCGACAATCTTTTAAAGGTATATTTTCCTGATTTACAACAAATATGAAGATAAATTTTTAAACAATAATTAACTATAAATTAAAATATCATGAAAACAAATCGTAGAGATTTTTTGAAAACAATGGGTAGCCTCGCGGCGTTCACCATTGTGCCTCGCCACGTGCTTGGGCGGGGTTTTTTGGCGCCGAGCGACCAGTTGACCAAAGGTATTATCGGTTGCGGAGGCATGGGGCGCGGACATTTGAACTACGCCGGAACACGCCTTGTGGCGGTTTGCGATGTGGACAAGGACCATCTCGAAAAGGGCTTGGCGCTCGTAAAAGAAAAAATTGCCGCTTATCACGATTTTCGGGATTTGATTCTCGATAAAAACGTTGATATTGTGCATATTGCGACGCCTCCTCACTGGCACGGTATCATGTCGGTCGAAGCGGCAAAGGCGGGCAAGGACGTCTGGTGCGAAAAACCGATGACGCGCACCATCGGCGAAGGCAAGCGCGTGGTGGAAGCCATGAAGCAATACGGCAGGATGTTTCGCCTGAATACGTGGTTCCGCTTCACCGACCAGTTTTACGGTTTCGGAACTACCGTTAAACCGATTAAAAAACTGATTCAGAGCGGTTTATTGGGTTATCCGTTGAAATTTACGATTTCGGAACACACCGGTTTCAACTGGAAACTTTACTGGGTCGGAAAAGACAATCTCGAACCGCAGCTGATTCCGCCTGTTCTGGATTACGATTTCTGGCTCGGTCCGGCGCCCTACAAGCCTTATAATGTGCATCGTACGCATGGAACTTTCCGGGGTTACTGGGATTACGACGGCGGCGGTCTGGGCGACATGGGGCAACATTATATGGATCCCGTACAATATATGCTCGACAAGGACGAAACGAGTCCCGTGAAAGTGGAAGTTGATGCGCCGCAGCAACATCCCGATGCCGTAGGTCCCTGGCGTTCCATCACTTACACTTACGACGACGGTTGTCAGATTGTGCTTTGGGGCGACGGCTACGGGGATCCGAAAACGCCTTACATCTCCGGTCCGAATGGCAACGTCTATAAAAATTTCATCTGCGACATTCCCGACTGGGAAAGGAAACTCGCCGATTTTCCCGAACCTGCCGAGCAGATGACGGATTTCATCGAATCGGTGCGCACGCGGCAGCCGTTTGCCCTCAACGAACGCAACGGTTTCCGTTCCGCTACGATTGTAAATATGGGTGTGGTTGCGCTGCGGCTCAATCGCACGCTGCATTTTGACCCGGTAAAACTGGAATTTATCAACGACGCGGCTGCAAACCGGTATTTGAATCAGCCTTTGCGGGCGCCTTGGACGATTTGATTGGGGGTTCAAAGATTTGAAAATTTGAAGATTTGAAAATTAACTATTCAATCTGCAATATGTAAATTCTGTAAATTCTGAAATTCTGTAAAAAATCGTAAATCAAAAGTAAATCAATGACTACTCAATGTAATACCCAAATTTTGCAATCCGTTAGGACAGCCCCTCCCCAACCCTCCCCAAAGGGGAGGGAGTCCCCCTCCTTCGGAGGGGTTAGGGGAGGCTTTAACCTTTCTGACGGGATGCCGACAATATCAGGTATAATGTTGAGCATACATAATCAATTAAATCTATAATTAATTTTATCATGAAAAAAATATTTATATCATTATTTAGTATATTATTGACAATCAGTGTCATGGCGCAGCTTCCGGGTAACCGTAGCGTTCAAACGGTTATTGCCGATGCGCTGGCGCAACTTCCAAGTAATAATCAACTTAAATACAACGGATTGATGAAAGACCTTGCCGGTACGGGCGAGGAAGGTATTCTTTCCCTGGCAAGCCGGTTGAAAGCGCCCGAACAGGGTAACAATGCCGCTGTGGAATATGCCTTGAGCGGTATTTCGCACTACGTCAGTAATGCAGACGACGAAAATCTGCGTGCTACCATTTCCAACGCTTACGTGAATGCCCTGAAAGCCGCTGAAGTAAAGGAAAGTCGGCAATTTATCATCTCTCAACTGCAAATTGTCGGCAAGGACGAAGCCGTTGACGCGCTTGCTCCGCTGCTCGGCAATCCCGATTTGAGCGATAATGCCGCCCGTGCGCTGGCTTCCATTGGCACGGAAAAGGCAGGTAATGTACTCAAAATAGCATTGCTTCGCAGGATGGGAACCGTTGAAACACAGCGCAATGTGGTGAACGCCATCGGCGAAGCGCAGGTACCGGGCGCGGAGGAATTGTTGTTGGGCTTACTCCAAACTGACAATGAGGGATTGAAAAAAGACGTGCTTTTTGCGCTAAGTCGCGTAGGCGGGATAGCCTCCGAACAAGCCCTCAAAGCCGAAGCCGAAAAAGTCGGTTGGCAATACGATAAAACAGGCGCTACGGATGCGTATCTGGCTCTGTTGGAAAAAAGTTCGTATCATGGTGACAATTTGAAAACAGTTGCAGCCGATGCGCTCCATATTTTGAAAAATACACCCGAAAATGCATTTGCCGCAAGAATTGCAGCGTTGGATATTTATTCGCGGGCAGAACGGACGGTTGGCAAGGAAGCCAATGTCTGGAAAGAAATCACGAATGCATTAAAAAGCGATAACAAGTCGCTTCGTGTTGCAGCACTGGCAAATTCCATCTACTTGAAACGTTCGGCAATTAGCGATAAAGACAAGACTTTGCGGGGATTGCTGAAAAAGGAAAAAGACCCCGAAAGACAAACCGAATTGATTCATGCCATGTCAGAAATTGCAATTAACGATTTTTCGTTTTCAAAAGAAAGTTCACCCCGAACCAACAGTTTATTTGCAGGGATTTCATCCTATCTGCAGGATAAAAATCCACAGGTACGCCAAACGGCAATGAGGGAAATCGGCAATCTGGTTAGAATATCTCCCGCTAATTCACAATATGTTACGCAATTGGTAAAAGCAACCGATTCCGACGATCCGGACGTAGTCAATACCGGATTGAACGTGTTGAAATCGCTTTCGGCGGATAATCTTGTAACCGCGATTAAGGATGCGATTCCGACTGCTACGGACAAGGCTAAAATTGCGTTTCTCGATATTCTCGCGTCGCGCAAAGCCACGCAAAGTCTGAACAGCGTCCTGTCGCTGATTCGGTCAGGCTCGCCCGAAGTGAAAACGGCAGCTTACAAGGCGTTAAAAGACGTGGTAACAGCCAACGATACCGAAACAATCCTGTCGCTGGCGCTTTCGGCAGAGAAGGAAAACTTGCCGGACGTTCAGCAGGCGGGAATTGAAGCGTTGTCCTATTATTCCGTTAGTGATCAGATTTTCATGCTGAAAGAAGGAATGAATCAGGCAGGCAGTAAAAAATACATCGGATATTTGCCGCTTGCGGTAACCGGTTCGCCCGAAGCCATTCCGTTCATCAAGGACGGACTGAAAAGCAGCAATCGGGACGAAAAGGACGCGGCTTTCGATGCGTTGCTTAACTGGAACGGAGCCGACGCTGCCGGACTGATTTACGGCGTTTGCAAAGACCCGTCGGCAAGCGAATTTTTCGATCGCGCCTTAGACGCCTACGTGAAAAAAGTGTCCGCACCGGCAATAACCGGCGAAAACCGCTTGATTTTCCTGCGCAAAGCCATAGAAATCGCCCAAACCGACGCACAGAAAAAGAGAATCCTGCAACAGATCGGGCAAACGGGAACTTTCCTCGCCATGCTGTATGCCGGTGAATTTTTGGACACCCCCGCCTTGAAGGACAATGCCGCGCAAGCCGTGATGAATATTGCGCTTGCCCATTCCGAATACGACGGCGATTTGGTCGTTGCACTGCTGCAAAAGGCGTCTGCGGCGCTTGGTAACCCCGACGCCGACTATCAGCGGAAAGCCATAGAAAAGCATCTGGACGAACTGCCGAAGGGACAGGGATTTGTATCGCTTTTCAACGGCGTGGATTTGACAGGCTGGAAGGGATTATTGGCTTCGCCGAATGATAATCCGTTGAAACGCATTACGCTAAAAGCCAAAGATTTGACCAAACTGCAAGCCGCTGCCGACGAACAGATGCGCAAGGACTGGATTGTCGAAAACGGTCTGCTTGCCTTTGTGGGAAGCGGTTTCGACAACCTTTGCACCCAAAAGCAATACGGCGATTTTGAAATGTACGTGGATTGGCTGCTCGACCCGTCGGGCAAGGAAGCCGATGCGGGCATTTACCTGCGTGGCACACCGCAAGTGCAGATTTGGGACATCGCCCGCACCAATGCCGGCGCACAGGTCGGCTCGGGCGGTCTGTACAACAACCAGACTTACCCCAGCAAGCCGCTGAAAGTGGCGGACAACAAAATGGGAGAGTGGAATACGCTGTATATCAAAATGGTTGGCGACCGCGTAACCGTCAAACTCAACGGCGAATTGGTCGTTGATAACGTCATTCTGGAAAATTTCTGGGACAGAAAACTACCGCTTCCCGAAAGGGAACAGATTGAATTGCAGGCGCATGGCAGCAAAGTGTATTACCGCAACATCTATCTGAAGGAACTCGAACGCCCGAAACCGTCCCAACTGACCGATGCGGAGAAAAAGGAAGGCTTCAAAATGCTGTTCGACGGTACCAACATGAACGAATGGATCGGAAATCTCGTTGATTATCAGCCCGACGGAGAAGGAAACATCGCCGTGAAGCCAAGCGGCAGTTTCGGCGGCAATCTTTACACCAAAGGCGAATATGCCAATTTCGCGTTTCGCTTTGAATTTCAACTGACTCCGGCGGCAAATAACGGCGTAGGCATCCGTGC
>JAITMT010000445.1 GCA_031277235.1 Tannerella sp. | reverse complement strand
ACACGCTGTAAACGGGTCAAATCGCTGACTTCGTCCGCGGTAAACGTTGTTTTCACGTCCTGCCAGAAAATACCGTCGCTGTTTGTCTGCGAATTGGCTTGCGTAACTCTCCGTTCCGTATTTCTCAGACTTTCATCCAAAATTTCCCGCCGTCCGTCCTCATAATAAATGGCTGAAATTGCCGATTTTGGGCGTTCATAAACGGTTGTTTCGCCCGGATAAGTATATTCTACCCGATCATTGAGACTTCTCTGCACATTTACCTCGATAGTTCTACCGTTACGCAAAACGAGTCTATCCTGCGCATACACCGAAATTGTTGTTCCAAACAACACTAACAGACTGATTACTATGTTCTTCATATACTTTATTTTTATTTTTGACCTATGAAAGATGGGACAAAGATATAACAAAGAGTTTTATTATCAAACAAAAAAGCGATTTTTTATGCAAAATGTACAAATAATCAATAAAAAAGCACAAAATATGGATTATAAATTACGAAATATTATTTTTTCCTTTTCCACTTTTTATCGGGCTTTTTCGATTCTTTCGGATAATCCCTGCCCGGTTTTTCGGAATTTCTGACCTGGATTCTCCGTCCGTCAATTTCAAATTTGTTCATCGAATCCATCACTTTTCCCGCCGACGATCGCTCGACCTCAAAAAGAGAAAACAGGTCATGCAGTTCGATACGCCCGATTTCCACCTTTTTTCCCTGCACGCAATGATTCACAATTTCTATCAGTTTGGCGGGCAACAGATTGTCCTTGCGTCCAAAATTGATTTTCAGGATTTTCATCCCTTCTTCGGCGACATTATCTGTCAGTTTTCGCGACGAATTTCCTCCTTTCGCCCCTTCGTGCTTTCGTCCCTTTTCCCCTTCGCCTTTTCTCGCCTTCATGCCTTCGCCTTTCCTCGCCTTCTCGCCTTCGCCTTTTCTTGCCTTCATGCCTTCGCCTTTTCTCCCCTTCGCGCTCTGTGCTTCTTCCACATTTTCCACTTCGCCCGCATCGCGGTAATAATCAATCATTCTGTTAAATTCGAGCGAAATGACACGCTGTATAATATCTTCTTTTTCAAGCCATTGCAATTTTCGCAAAATGGACGGAACGATGGAGGCGATTTCCGCCTGGTTCGTTTCAGCTTTTTCGATTTTGTCGGCAAAGTTGAACAGTTGCTTTTCGCAAATCGTCCTGCTGTCGGGCACTTTTCCATGTTCAAATTTAATTTTTGACAAGTCACTGATTTTGCGTAATTTACCTTTTTCGCGGGTATGACAGATGGCGATGGAAATGCCCGTTTTACCGGCGCGCGCCGTGCGTCCGCTGCGATGCGTGTAGGCTTCCGGTTCGTCGGGCAGCCCGTAATGAATGACGTGCGTCAGGTTATCCACGTCCAGCCCGCGCGCCGCCACGTCGGTCGCCACGAGCAGTTGCAGGTTGCGGTTGCGGAATTTGGACATCACGTAATCGCGCGCCGACTGCGTCAGTTCGCCGTGCAACGTGTCGGCGTTGTAGCCCTCGCCCATCAGGTTTTCGGCGATTTCTTTCGTCTCGTTTCGCGTGCGGCAAAAGATAATGCCGTAAATATCGGGATAATAATCAACGATTCGTTTGAGCGCCAGATATTTATCTTTCGCGTGTACCATAAAATAAATATGCCGGATATTTTCGTTGCTGCTGTTGCGTTCGCCGATGATAATTTTTTTCGGCGCGTTCATGTATTTTTTCGTAATCTGCTCAATTTCACGGGGCATCGTCGCCGAAAACAGCAACATATTCCGCTCGGCGGGAATTTTTTTCAAAATTTCTTCAATGTCCTCCTCAAAACCCATCGAGAGCATTTCGTCCGCTTCGTCGAGAATTACGTTTGTAACCTTCTCCAAATCAATCGCTTTGCGCCGCATCAAATCCATCAGTCTGCCGGGCGTCGCCACCACGATATGCACGCCTCTGCGGAGCGTTTTTATCTGATGCTCAATGCTTGAGCCGCCATAGACAGGCAGGATTTTGATTTCGGGCATATACTGCGAATAGTCCGTGAGGTCGGACGAAATTTGCAGGCATAATTCCCTTGTGGGACAGAGGATTAACGTTTGCGGCGTTTTGTTTTTGACGTCGGCGTTCTGTAAAATCGGCAGTCCGAAAGCCGCCGTTTTGCCGGTTCCGGTCTGGGCTAAACCGATGATATCTCCTTCATTATTAAGTAACAGGGGAATTACTTCTTCCTGAACAGGCATTGGCATGACAAATCCCATCTCCCGGATTGCTTTAATAAGCTCAGGCGCAATGCCTAATTCTTCAAAATTGTTCATTATTTTTATCTTTGAGGGTGCAAAATTACGAAAAAAATACTACATTTACAATGTTTTGTCGTTCTGTCAGGGTAACAGCATTACCAAGTTCCGTGTTCTTAACGGGAAAAATCGTATCTTTGTCCCGATGTTTACGAAAGAAATTACAGACTGGTATTTGAAAAACAGGCGTGAACTGCCTTGGCGCGGCGAAACCGACCCTTATCGGATTTGGATTTCAGAGATTATTCTTCAGCAAACCCGCATCAATCAGGGCTGGAATTATTATTTGAGATTTATCGAGCGGTTTCCCGATGTTCGGACGTTGGCGCAAGTGCAAGAGGATGAGGTGCTTAAATACTGGCAAGGCTTGGGTTACTATTCGCGGGCGCGGAATCTGCATCAGGGCGCGCGGCAAATCATGGAGCGGCACGGCGGCGTTTTTCCGCACGCCTACGACGATATTTTGCGCATCAAAGGCGTGGGCGAATATACGGCGGCGGCGATAGCGTCGCTGGCTTTCGGACTGCCCTATCCTGCCATTGACGGCAATGTCTCGCGCGTGCTGAGCCGCGTTTTCGGCGTTGAGACGCCTGTTGATTCCACGCAGGGAAAAAAAGAAATCAAACTGATAGCCAATGGATTGATAGACAGATCGAAACCGGATATTTTCAATCAGGCTTTGATGGATTTCGGTTCGCTGCAATGTACGCCGACTTCGCCGAAATGCGACGATTGCTGTTTGGCGCTGATTTGCAAGGCAAAGGAATGGAGAAAACAGTCCGTTTTACCGGTAAAATCCGCCAAAATCATCATCAAGAAACGGTTTCTGTATTATTTTTTCATTCGGAACAACGGTTTTACCTATTTGCGCAAACGCACGCAAAAAGACGTCTGGCAGGGATTGTACGAATTCCCAATGTTTGAGTCCGATTCACAACTTACAGATAATAAAATACTTGGATCGGATTTTCTTTCCGGTATTCTGCGTAACTGCCAATGGACAGTCGAAAAAATCAGCCTCTCCGCCGGTCATCAATTGACTCATCAACAGATTATATATCAGTTTATTACAATAAATATCAACAATGGCGACCCGATTTTCGACGACCCGGTTTTGAAAACCCCTTTGCAGGAGGTAGAAAATTACCCCGTTGCAAAAATTATGGAGAAATTTTGGCGCGGTATCAATTTTTTTTACTAACTTTGGCGGCGATTAGTGTTATAAATTATAAACCGTTAAAAACATTTTAAGTATGGCTAAATTTTTGATTACCAAAAGAAAGAATGGCGAGTTTCAATTCAGTTTGAAAGCCTCCAACGGACAGGAAATCCTTGCAAGCGAGGGTTATACGACAAAAGCAGCGTGCCTCAACGGAGTAGAATCCGTCAAGAAGAATGCACTTTCCGAAAGCAGTTTTGAAAAGAAAGATGCGAAAAACGGTAAACCGTATTTCGTACTGAAAGCCGCCAACAAACAGGTTATCGGCACGAGCGAGATGTACGAATCTGCCGCTTCGCGCGATAACGGCATCGCTTCCGTTATGAAGAACGCCCCCTCCGCAGACATTGAGGAGCAGTTGGGTTGAACTTGAAGTGCGTCATTCCGTGCTTGACACGGAATGACGTTTAATGTTGCTCTGCATAATTTTATATTTATACGGAAACTTTTTGAATCCACATTTATATTGTGTATCTTTGCCGGACGAAACATTACTAATCTCTAAAAATATAAACGCATGAAAAAATTTTTTATTTTATTATTAAGCACAATCTGCTTTCAGCAGATGACAACAGCGCAGGATTTGCTGTTGCAAACGCTGAAGAGCGAGGCAGACCGCAATTTTGCGGAATTGAAAAAGCAACCGATTCCGGCTTACTACATCAGTTACAGGGTATATGACCTGACAACCCATTACATTTCAGCCAGTTTCGGTAATTTGAAAGAGAGCAGTTTTTATCCGCAACGTATCTTTAATGCAGCGGTGCGGGTGGGAAGTCCCGAACTGGATAATTCGCATGAAATCAAGGAAGGAAACGAACAGGGATATGCCAACTATAATTCGGCAGGTTATGGTATGCTCGGACTGGAGGACAATCCGGAGGCATGGAAACTGACATTGTGGCAAAAAACCGATGCGCTGTATGTTGCCGCAACAAAACGCTTCGAGAAAGTGAAAGCCAATGTTGCCGTAAAAGTAGATTCGGAAGATAAATCACCCGATTTCAGTATGGAATCTCCCGAGCATTACACGGAGAAATCAATTAAATTTTCCGATATTAAATTCGACGCCAAGGCTTGGGAGGAAAAAATGAAAAAATACAGCGCCTTATTCAATGATAACAAGGATATTATTGATTCTCAATTTTCTTTTCGGGTGGAATTGCTGCACAAATATTTTGTGGATACCGAAGGCGCCGAGATATTTGAAAACCGGCTCTGTTATTATTTGTTCATGAATGCATCCGTAAAAGCGGATGACGGAATGGATTTGCCTTTATATAAAAGTTATTTTGCATACGATATCAAGGACTTGCCTTCCGAAGAGCAGATTATTGCCGACGCCAAACTGGTGAGCGAAACCTTGTCTCAATTGCGTGTAGCGCCGGTGGTCGAATCCTATTCCGGTCCCGTGCTGATGTCGGGACAGGCTTCAAGCGTATTTTTTCATGAAATTTTCGGACACCGTATCGAGGGAGCCCGTTTGAAAACTGAAAATGATGCACAAACTTTCAAGAAAAAAGTAGGTGAAATGGTACTCCCCGAAGATATTTCGGTAATTTTTGAACCCCAACTGAAAAAGGCGCACGGCTTTGCACTCAACGGTCAGTATATATTTGACGATGAAGGAGTTCGGGGAAAACGGGTTGAAATCGTAAAAGATGGCAAACTCGTCTCATTCCTGATGAGCAGGTCGCCCATTACCGATTTTGCAAACTCCAACGGACACGGACGCGGTCAAATTTATCTGAATACCACTACCCGCCAGTCGAATACCCTCATCGAAAGCACGAATCCAAAATCGAACAGGGAGTTGCGTGAAATGCTGATAGAACAGTTGAAGAAAGAAAATAAACCGTATGGTTATCTGATGGACCAGGTTGCCGGCGGTTTCACCACGACCGGACGATACATGCCTAATGCTTTCAATGTCAATCCGTTGCTGGTATATCGCATCTATGCCGACGGTCGTCCGGATGAAATGGTGCGTGGCGTGGATTTGGTCGGTACGCCGTTAGCCATGTTTTCGCAAATTGCAGCCTGCGGTACCGATTACGATATTTTTAACGGTACGTGTGGCGCCGAATCGGGCGGAGTGCCTGTTGCAAGCGTTTCGCCAACCATCTATGTAAAAATGGTAGAAACTCAGAAGAAATCGAAATCGCAAAGTCTGCCTCCGATTTTGCCTCGACCGTAACGCGCATCTCTTTTGTTTAATACAGGATTTATACATAAATTATACAATTAATTATTTCATCATGAGCACAACAAGAAAAAATATATGGCTGATTATCGCTCTCTCCGGAGGGTTGTACGGCGCTTTTGCACAAAACGAAAATCCGGTCATTTCCGCCATTCAAAAAGAAGTGGACAGAAACAAAACGGAACTTAAACTGGAAGACATGGCGCCTCCGTTTTTCATCAGTTATACCGTATTGGATATATATAACTACAATCTCTCTGCCTCACTGGGCAATATCAGCAATTATAACGAATATCACAATCGAAGAGGCGTACCTACGCTTCTGGTCGGCGATTATCTGCGCAACAACTCGAAACTGGCGGAGCGACCGAACTATTATCGCTCGCTTACAAGTCTTTATGAGAATACCCCCGGAATTGCCCTTACGGTATGGAATGATTTGGACAGGGAATACAAAACCGCTACTGAACAGTACAAGGCAAAAATGGCGGTAATCAGCCAGCAAACACAAACCGAAGCGGAAAAGAATTTGCCCGATTATGAACAGGTAGAGCCGGTGAATATCATTTTACAGCCTGTTCCGGTAAATTTCAACAAGGCTTACTGGGAAAATTATTTGCGCAAGGCGTCGGAAACGGCAAAGCAATATCCCGATATTATAAGTTCCAATATCTCATTTTACATGCGGAATGCGACGTCTTATACCTACAATACCGAAGGAAGTCGCTACGCCGTTCCCAACACGTTATATCAGTTGGTATTTACCGCCGGTACCCGTGCAAGCGACGGTCAGGAACTTTTCCATTCGCTTTACACGGAAAATGCCACTTTCGAGCAAATGCCCGATATCGAAACCTATATCAAGGAGTGTAAAAAACTGATGGAAGACCTCTTGAAATTGAAAGAAGCCCCCGTGATTGATGAAGCCTACAGCGGTCCCGTACTGCTCGAAGGTAAAGCCGTCGAATACTTTTTCAGATTTGCATTCTTTAACAATGGCAGATTGTATGCTTCTCCCAAATTGATTCAGCAAAATTCAAATTATTACAATAATCTTCCGACGGGAGGCAATGATTTTGAGTTGATGCTGAACAAAAAAGTAATGGCACGAAACATCACCGTCAAATCTATTACAGGACAGGAATTTTACAACGGGAAACGGCTCAACGGTTATTACCCGGTGGACGCCGAAGGAGTCGTACCTGCCAAAGAATTAATGCTGATAGAAAATGGAGTGTTGCGTAATATGCTGAATGGCAGGAGTCCTACGCAAAAATTTCAACATTCCAACGGACATGTCCGCTATGATTTTAATGATGGCAGTCTTCGGGTAATGCCGGGCAACATTCTGATTACCTGCAATCAAACGTTCAGCAACGACGAATTGCGGAAAAAACTGCTTGATGCAGCCAGGGAAGAAGATTTGGAATATGCCTATATCATCCATGACATGTTTCTCGGTCTTATTTCCAGAATCTACGTTGCCGACGGTCGCGAGGAATTGGTTCGGGGAGCCAATGTTACTGATTTGGGGAATCTCAAAACCTTCAAACGCATTATGGGCGCTTCAGACCGGGAACAAACATACAGTTTTGATCTTACACAATCGGAGGTTATTTACCCGGACGCCATGCTGTTTGAAGAAATGGACATCAACCGTACTCAGAATATCGAATTTAAGAAGCCTTATATTGTTCCCAAACCGAATTGAAATAAGTATCCGTATAAAAACCTAAAAAATTATGTAATACAATGATAGATGTATCATTTATCTGTCCCGAAGGGACAATATATTGGTAGAAAATAGATTATCTCCTCAATCGGCGTGCCGTCAGGTACGCAATATGTGGATTATTTTCCCATATCGCGTACCTGACGGCACGCTTTTCAGGGAATTACCCTTTGTTCTACCAATATTACATCCCTGACGGGATTTCAGGAGAATATACGGATAATCATATAATATAAAGGTGGTGCTGTGAAAAATATTCTAATATAATTATTTGATATTCAATATTATAATACTATTTTTACAAGTTTGTAATCCCCATTACTGTAATGACGGTTGCAATTACAGGGCTTTCATTAGAGGATA
>JAITMT010000398.1 GCA_031277235.1 Tannerella sp. | reverse complement strand
CTTTTCTCAATTCACAAACGCCAGAACCTGACCCTTTTGGACAATCTCGCCCTGTTTGGCATACGTGCCTACGATAGTGCCTTCAAAGCCTGAGGGCACCGGCTCGATGCAATAGGAATTTTGTATGTAACACAAGTTGTCGTTTTTATGAATGGCAGAGCCTTCAAATGGCGCGGACGAAACGTCCGTCATGTCATACTGCCAGATAACCTGCCCTTTACAAGGTGCGTGAACAGGTCGCGCGTCGGGATATTTCGCCAAAACTTCTTCATAACTGAACATCGGAATTTCGATAACGGGACGTTTCACGATAATCGGAGCGTTCGCTTTTTCCTTCGCCTGTTCCAGTTCCTGTTCAAAGCGCTTTTTCGCCGTTCCTGCACGGTAATCGCGATACTGACGGTCGTGCATGGCAAACTCAAACAGTTCTTCCCGATCCGGTCCTTCGTCCCATCCAAGTTCCGCCATTTCCTTTTTGTACTTGTCCAGGTCGTCGGGGAAAGCGGCTTGCGGGTCGCCGTCGTAAAATTCGTGTCCGTTTGCCTTTGCCAGTTCGATGATTTCGGGCGCCAGCGGTCCGGGCAATTTGCCGGTCTTGCCGAGAATCATGTTCCAACTGTCCTTGTCAATCATCGAGAAACGCGGTTCGTTCTTTGCCGCCGAGAAAATATTCATCAATGCGATATTCTTAACATACTGACTGAAAGGTGTTACAAGCGGCGGATAGCCAAGCATGGGCCAGATATATTCCACTTCCTTAAACAGTTGAACGACAAGATTATTAAGCGTTACTTCCTGCTTACCCTGCTGTTGCAGAGCGAGATTGATGGCGTTGTGCATTCCCTTCAGGTCAGCCATCATGGAACCCATCATACCGCCCGGAAGTCCGCAACCTACCAACAGTGAAGTCATTATCTTGTTACCCGGATCAATGAAATATCCGAGGAAATCGTCTATAAATTCCTGCGTCAGGCGGCGCACTTCCATATACGCCTCCATGTTGATGTCGGGAACAATGAAACCGGCGTCTTTCAGCATTGCCTGAATGGTAATCACGTCGGGGTGAATCATGCCCCACGAAAGCGGTTCCATCGCCACGTCAATCACATCGCCGCCGTTTTTCGCGACTTCGAGCATGGACGCTACCGAAAAGCCCGGTCCCGAATGACCGTGATACTGGATGGTAATATTTGGATGACGTTCCTTTATCCTTTTGACAATCTGACCGTTACTGTGTGGACGACCGATTCCTGCCATATCTTTCAGACAGATTTCTTCGGCGCCCGCTTCAATCAGTTTTTCCGCCAGATCTACGTAATAATCAACGGTATGAATCGGAGAATAGGTGATGCAGAGCGCCGCCTGCGGAATCATGCCGCCCGCCTTGGCATACTCAATCGAGGGAATGATGTTGCGCGGGTCGTTCAATCCGCAAAATATACGTGTAATATCCACGCCCTGAGCATGTTTCACGGAATACATCAACTTCCGGACGTCGGAAGGAACGGGAAACATGCGCAATCCGTTCAACCCTCTGTCCAGCATGTGCGTTTGAATACCCGCTTTGTTGAACGGCGCCGTGAACTCGCGCACCGCAACGTTCGGATTTTCACCGTACAGGAGGTTTACCTGCTCGAAAGCGCCTCCGTTGGTTTCCACTCTTGCGAAACAGCCCATGTCCACAATGACGGGCGCTACCTGTTTCAACTGATCAACACGCGGTTGGTATTTACCGGACGATTGCCACATGTCGCGATATAACAGACTGAATTTAATCTCTTTAGCCATAATTATTTTGTTGTTTAAATTATTTAGTTCGTCTTTTTAGGTCTGCAAATGTAGCCATTTTTTTTGAAAAAGTGATAGGAAAGTCGAAAAATTCAAATAAATCATTTAATTTTGCAGATAAAATAAAGTTTAACTTATAATTCATAAATTTATAAAAATGAAGAAATTGTACATTTTAACGATGATTCTCGGCATTCTTTCCGGCTGTGCGGACAAGAAGGAGACGCCGCTTTTTAACGGTAAAGATTTGAATCTGTGGCAAATCATGGGCGATGCGGAGATTAGGGACGACAGCACGTTCACACTCTATGGAAAAGATACGGAACTGATCCTGGAAAAGGGTTCCTACAAAAATTTTGAACTCGCCATGAAACTCCGAACCGTGGACGGCGGCAAGGGGGAGATTTTGTTTCACACGGACAAGACCGGTCAAAAAGGCTATAAAATTGCGATTAACAATGATTTAAGCGACCCGGTCTGGTGGAAAATGACGGGAAGTCTTGTCGGGGTGCGCAATCTGCCCAAAAGTCTGGCGAAAGACGGCGAGTGGTTTTTGATGACGGTCAAGGTTGAAGGGCAAAAAATTTCCGTTCTGATCAACGAAGAACCGGTCGTGGCGTATATGGAACCTGCCGAGCCGTACCGTTTGCCCGAAAATAGCGGTCAGAAACTTTCCGAAGGCGCTTTCCGCATTAAAAATACATCCGAACAGGGTAAACTGGAGTTTGCTTTTATCAATGTCGCTTCGCCGGATTCTGTCTATGATACTGAAAATCAATTGGCTGAAGCGATTGATGAACAAACGGACGAAATCATCCGGCTTCATCAGGAAGATTTCCCGGTGCTTGATTATCATGTACATCTGAAAGGCGGATTGACAAAAGAGGGTGCGGGCGTCCAGTCGCGTGCCTGGGGTATCAACTATGCGCTTGCTCCGAATTGTGGTATCGGTTTTCCCATCACCAACGATCAGCAGGTAATTGATTATCTGGACAGTATGCGCAGTCAGCCGTTCATTTTGGCGATGCAGGCGGAAGGACGCGAATGGGTAACGACTTTTTCGCCCGACGTTCGCGCCGAATTTGACTATGTTTTCACGGACGCTCTGACGTTTACGGACGGTAAGGGACGTCGCACGCGCCTGTGGATTCCCGAAGAAACGTGGATCGAAAACGAACAGAAATACATGGATTTGATTGTGGACAGGATTTGCATGGTTTTGCAGGAACCGTTTGATATTTACGTGAATCCGTGTTTTCTGCCGTCGCCGATGAACGAACGTTACGACGAGTTCTGGACGGAAGAACGGATGAACAAGTTCGTTTCAGCCCTTGCAGCAAGCGGTAAAGCGCTGGAAATCAACGACCGATACAAAATTCCCAATCAGGCAATCATCCAAAAGGCAAAAGACGCCGGCGTGAAATTTTCGTTCGGCACGAACAATGGCGGCAATGATTTGGAAAAATTGTCTTACTGCATCGCGATGAAAAAGGCTTGCAATATCACGGCTGGGGATATGTACAAACCGAAATTGAAGCTTTGACGCCGGAGATTTTGATTCTTCCGGAATAGATTCGCGCCGTAAAATAAATATTTTTTTCCATTTTATAACTGAATTTTCGCTCATTTCAAAAATTTTCATTACTTTTGTCCGCGAATTGTTAGCTCAGTTGGTTTAGAGCATTACCTTGACAGGGTAGGGGTCGCCGGTTCGAGTCCGGCACAGTTCACTTAACCGTTAAAGT
>JAITMT010000328.1 GCA_031277235.1 Tannerella sp. | reverse complement strand
AAAAATTGAATAACGTTGACATCAATGTCCCGTTAGGGACAGGATATTGGTAGAAAACATGTCACACACAACGGGCGTGCCGTTAGGTACGCAATATGAAAAAAATCAACATATTACGTTCCTGACGGCACGCCAAGCGGGAGAGAAAATCCGTATTCTACCAATATCCAATCCCTACGGGATAAAAGAACGAAGAATATTTTCATGATATGCACATTTTTTACACCCCACCCAACGGGATTGTATATTTATAAAAAATGTCATATTTCAACCCCGTTCGACAGAAAAGGCGATAAAATGTACACCGATTGCGATAACGATTATGGTAAAGAAAAATTAGAATAGGGAATCTCTTATTCTAATTTATTCGTATTTTTTTAGAATAACGGAAATATTATTCAAAAAAGTACGCCTATTTTTAGAATAATATTTATCTTTGCAAATATTTTTAACGGAAATTTAGAATATGGAAAATTTTAAAGCAGGAAAATATATCAGTCAAGGCTGTTACAAAAGTTTTCAGCCGGAATTGTTGAATCGCAGTTGGCAAATCAACGACATGTCGGTATTTGCCCTGTTAAGCAAAGCCGACAGATTTCTCGGACGGCTTGACATGTATTCGGAATATGTAGATATTGACCTATTTATACAGATGCACATTGCAAAAGAGGCGACCCAATCGTCTAAAATTGAAGGTACGCAAACCCGAATGGAAGAAGCATTTCTAAACAAGGCAGATGTTCAGGCGGAAAAACGGAACGATTGGGTAGAGGTTCAAAATTACATTCAGGCTATGAACGAGGCGGTGAATATGCTGCATAGACTGCCATTTTCCGCACGTCTGATAAGACAGGCGCATAAAATTTTGTTGCAAGGCGTGCGCGGAGAGGATAAACAGCCGGGCGAATTTCGCCGGAGCCAGAATTGGATTGGTGGAGCTTCGCTTTCCGACGCCGTTTTTATTCCGCCGACACACATGGAAATTGGCGATTTAATGTCTGATATTGAACATTTTGCGAATACGCAAGACGATAATTTACCGGATTTGCTCAAAATAGCCATGATACATTATCAGTTTGAGACGATACATCCCTTTCTGGACGGTAACGGCAGAACCGGACGGTTGCTCATTACGCTTTACCTTGTGAGTCAGGGAATTTTAAAACGCCCGATTCTGTATCTTTCCGATTTTTTTGAAAAACACAGAACATTATATTTTGACAATCTGATGCACGTTCGCACACACGGCGATATGACGCAATGGCTCAAATTTTTCCTGACGGGCATTATCGAAACCGCGCAAAAAGGCGTTGAAACGCTGAACGGAATAATGCAATTGAAACAATCGGTTGAAAAACAGATTGATACGCTTGGAAAACGCGGTGCAGATGCACGAATGTTACTTGACGCTCTATACAAAAAACCAATTATTTCGCCTTCCGAAACCGTAACTTTAATTAACAAAACACCTCAAACGGCTTACAATTTAATTGCCGATTTGGAAAAATTGGAGATTTTAAGGGAAATAACAGGTGCACAGCGCAATAAACTTTATTCGTTTGCGCCATACATAAACTTGTTTGAGAAGTTATGACAAAACGAAAAAAAGTGTAATTTTGCATTAAAAAACAAAATATTATGTCAGTAAACAGATTAATACTCGGGGACAATCTTGAAATCCTGAAAACGCTTGACAGTGAGAGCGCTGATTTGATTTATCTCGACCCGCCGTTTTTCAGTAACCGCAATTACGAAGTGATTTGGGGCGATTCCGGCGAAATACGCAGTTTTCAAGACCGCTGGGCGGGCGGGATTGACCATTGATAGTAAAAAATTGATAATCAATGAATAAAAAATATTTTTTGATAATACTGGAAAAAGTTTTACCTTTGCAGAAATAAATTGATAACAGAATATTTAGATATGAGTTTTGTGGATTTTTTTTCGAGATTGGATTTTGACTTTAATACAAATTTAAAGTCAGAGACATTTTATTTTGAAAAAGAACTATGCCTGACTACAAAATTAAATAACTCTGTTTTTTTCTATTCAAGTCCGCCTCAAACAAATACGTCATTCTATTTTATTACTACTCCATTAAATGAGAACGAAATAAAAGTTATCAGGAAATACATTTGGAATAAAAATGATGCCGACTTAATATTTCTTTCTTCACCTGAAGATTCAGAAATTATCATGTCTTACGCAAAGTATTCTCCCACAGTTGAATACAAAGAAAGTATTTTAGATAAATTCAATGTTTCAGATCCTGATTTAAAGAAAATAGAACAAATAAAACGTTGGCAATTCGACAGTGGAGCATTTTGGCTTAATTATTACTCTTTCATTGATAAAGTAAAATATAAAGGAATAGATAAAGAGTTAATAACAACCTTAAATGCTTTAAAAGACGAATTGGATAAGATTTTACACAGTCATATTCAGGAAACTGAAAAACGGGGAGAGACTGTACAGGCATTGATAGACAGAACGCTTTATATAAAATATCTGGAAGATAAGCATATTATCAATTCTTTCTTTTATAAACATTATTTTAAAGATGATTCTTTGAATTATGAAAAATTGCTTAACGAAAGTGATGAACGGAATATAAACGAATTTTTCAAGATAATACATGATATATTTAGCAATCAACTGTTTGACAAACCAGATATTGAACCAAAATATATAACGCCGGAAATTTGCAAATTAATTGCGACATCTTTTAGAGCTAATTTGAAAACCGGACAATTAAGACTGTTTGATTTTCAGTTTGATGTTTTACCGATAGAGTTTATCAGTTCTATTTATGAGATATTTCTAACTGACGAACAAAAGAAGAACGGCATTTATTACACACCGAAAAAATTAGCACAGTTAATAGTAGATGACGTAATTGTAGCAGACAAAATCGGTTCTATCTTAGATCCGTCCTGTGGTTCGGGGATGTTTTTGGTTATTGGTTATCAGAGACTTTTAGAGATTGAACAAAAACAGGGTAACGAACCAGAAGATAGTATTGATAAAATAAAATTCAGAATGAAACTTTTAAAGGAAAACATCTTTGGAATAGAAAAAAAATCTATTGCCCAAAGGTTTACTTTATTTTCTCTTTCATTGCAGATTTTTAAAGATATTCCACCACAAGAGATAAAAGAATTTATAAAACATGAAATAAAACAGCATAAAAAAATAAACTTGTTCTCGGAATATAATTTTTACGAAAACATTCTTTGCCAAAACACCTTGGATGTTCAAAAATTGCCATTTGGAAACATAAAATTTGATTATATTGTTGGGAATCCGCCGTTTTTCGAGATAAAAAGAACAGATGAAGAAATTTCATTTTTAGAAAACTACGATGTTCACTTGGAGAATGAAAAAACAGTAAAAGCGAAATACATTATCGGAGCACACCAAATATCTCAATGTTTTTTCTTGAAATTAAAAGATTGGAGTAATGCAGATACAAGATTTGGATTTGTTTCCAACAGTTCCAATTTTTATAACGATAATTCCGATGGTTTTCAAAAATATTTTTACACATATTATGGAATAGAAAAAATTTATGAACTTTCGCGAGTAAAAAAAATATTATTTGAAAAGGCAAAAGAAAGTGTCGTCATCCTTATTTTTAGTAATGAATTTATGGACAATATGATAAAATATTATCCTGTGGATATGGGTTTATTTTCCGAAAAGCCGTTTGAACTTTTAATAATTGAAGAAGATAAGGCGATTGGAATCAAACAGCGAGAGTTACAAAACAGAAAAGTGAAATTAAGAAACTATCTGGTTGGAAACGAATTTGATAACAGAATGATTAACCAATTGAATAATTTGTCTAAATTACAAGAATATATCTATTCAAAAAATAATACTTTGTTTCTTCATCGGGGAATTGATTTTGTCGGATTTAAGGAAATTAACAAAGAATTTGGAATAAATAAAAGCGAATGGGATTTATTCTCTCAACAGCAAAGAAACGAATATTATGAAAAGTTTAAAAATCAATATACAAGTAAAGAACAGACTCCTGAATTTAATATTCCCTTTATAAAGCCTGCAAGTATTGAAAAGTTCAAGATTCACACCATAGATTACTATTTGGGGGATGATATTTCTATGTTTCAAAGACCACGTCCGAAAGAACTGTATAAAGACGGGAGAATTGTTTTGAGCCGAATTGGTAAAACCTTGAAGGCTGTTTACTTGAATGAACATATCTACTTTGATTTTGATTTATATGTCCTGAAATTAAAAAATGAAGATTTGTATTATCTCATTATCGCAATACTGAATTCCGATTTAATAAATTTTTATATTAATATTCATTTGAAAAAAAGAATTGACGCCGCTTTTCCGAAAATAGGGATGGAAGATATAAAAAAGATACCCATTCCTGAAGAACTGGATGAGGATTTAGTGACAGAAATATCTAAAATCAGCAAAAACCTCGTAGAAGGAAAATTTGAATATTCTGAAAAGGAACATAAATTGAATGAGCTAATTTTTGATTTATACGACTTATCATATATTGATAAACAAAGAATTAAGGATTATTTTCTAAAGAAAAAAACGGTAAATAGAAATGATTTAAAGTTGTACAGCGACAACTTAGAAGACTCAATTCAAACGTTCTTTAAAAATCCGATTCAAGTAGAAACTTATTCGGAACTCAATTTAATTATTGTAAAAATTGTTCTTAACAAACAATATTTCGAGGATTATCCAAGTGCAAAAAAGACTGCTCTATATGTTCTAAATGAGATTTTTAAACAAAATCCTAATGAAAATTATTTAGCTGGACAGGAAAAAATTTTTGGAGAATATTGTGTTTATATCATAAAAAAAGACCTGAATACAAACTGGACTGAGACAAAAGCATTTGAAGACGGACAAGATATTTTGAAACGTTTAATTGATTTCAAAAATGGAAAGAGAGAAAGGATACGTTAATAATCCGGTGCCGTCAATTCCATTTCCGAGTTTAATTGAAGAAATGTTAGAATTAGAAGATAACATTTGGAAAAGTTGGATTTTCCATTATTTGCTTCTATTTTATGAAAAATATAATAGGGCTGAATTAAAACAAAAAATAGAAAATGAACAAAAACGAAAAAAATCACGCATTGAAAAAACAATAGCAGATTTTTTAAGGAAGTGGCTTAGAAACAATACTGAATTCAATAAAAATATTGGTTTTAGAATTAATCGGGAATCATTAAGTGAAGGAGATTATGAAAGCTATTACGATATTATTATTGAACATAGTTTTTGGGATAAAATGTTTTGTTTTGAATGTAAAAACTTAACGGAAAAACAAGAGTTAATAAAGAAATATGTTGATGGCGGGCTATATCGTTACTTTAATGGAAAATATGCGCAACAGCAATATTTTGGCGGAATGTTAGGTTTTGTCTTAGAAGATAACTATTTGAATATTAAAGATAAAATTCACAAAAAACTGAAGGAGAAATTTGATATAACTCCCGAAGGCGATTTACTCAAAATTTCAGATAACTCAATTCAACAAAACGACTTTACTTTTGATAGTTATCATAACAGAAAGAATAAAGAATTTATAATACATCATTTATTGTTTAATATATGTCAGTAAACAGATTAATACTCGGGGACAATCTTGAAATCCTGAAAACGCTTGACAGTGAGAGCGTAGATTTGATTTATCTCGATCCGCCGTTTTTCAGCAACCGCAATTACGAAGTGATTTGGGGCGATTCCGGCGAAATACGCAGTTTTCAAGACCGCTGGGCGGGCGGGATTGACCATTACATTGCGTGGCTCAAAGAACGTGTTGAACAAATGTATCGAATTTTGAAACCGACGGGGAGTATCTTTTTGCATTGCGA
>JAITMT010000273.1 GCA_031277235.1 Tannerella sp. | reverse complement strand
CCTTCCTTCGTGCCCGCCCGTTAAAATCGGCGTAATGCTTTAAAACGTTTAGGAACCAATTCATTTCTTATCCGGTTTCATACAATTATTTTTTTGATGACAAAAACCTTGAATTTTCGTAACAGTTTAAAGACAACCTGCTATTTTAAATACCCAAGCATAGTCGCACGGACTGTTTGCAGGGGAAATCGAAGGCGGTGTAATACGCACGTTCTTACCGGAATACGAATAATTTACCGGCGTCTTGCTGCCCAATAGCGTCACGCTTCCGGGTTTCTTGCCGACCGATGGAATCGTGATGGATTTACCCGGAAATTTCGTGCAAATCACGTACAGGTCTTTGCCTTTGACGGTGAAATAAGCGCCCGTTTCCGGCTGTTTCATCATCGCGTCCCAAGGCGAGGTGTCGTAGATGGATTCCCCATTCACCTTCAGCCAGTTGCCCATATCTGTCAGGCGTTGTTGCATGATGACGGGGATGCGTCCGTCGGCTGTCGGGCCGATGTTGAGAATCAGATTGCCACCGCCGGCCACTTTCTCAATCAATAGGTGCACCAACTGCTCGGAAGTGCTGTAATCATCCAGATTTTCATTGCGGTTGTATCCGAAAGAACTCCCGATGCCGCGCGTCTCGGCCCAGGGATGCGTGATGCGTGCGCCTTTCACATTATCGCTGTGAACTAGGTCATATTCAGTGGTATAGAAATCACCGTGCACGCTGCGCGTCTCCTTGCCCCAGCGATCGCAGACGACGACGCTCGATTTCACCGCCGACTCGTTATAGAGCCACGCCAGAAACTCGGTGCTCTTCCACGCCTCCGACGGATGATCCCATTCGCCGTCCGTGAAAATGACCTCCGGGCTGTAACGCGTCACCAAGTCTTTCATCTGCGGAATCATGTGATCGTCCACATATTTTTCGAGATCGCTCTTATACAACGGATTAAACCATTCGTAGAGCGAATAGTAGAACCCCATGCGCAGTCCGGCTTTCCTGACAGCATCCGTCAGGTCGCCGCACAAATCGCGGTGCGGCCCCACATCCACGGAATTCCAGTTCCACGACTGCGCACTGGGCCACAACGTAAATCCCTCGTGATGCTTTGACGTAAGCACTACGTAGCGTGCACCCGCGTCACGAAACAGTTTCGCCCAGTCGTCGGGATTGAACATCTCGCACCGGAAGTCCTTCACAAAATCCTGATACTTGAAATCCTCCCCATAAGTTTTGTTATGAAACGTTGTAAACAAGGGATTTACCTTATTTCCTTTATCCAGCAATTTCCACCAGTACCATTCAGCATAGCAGTCATAAATACTTGCCCCGTCCGACGGCAACGGCCCCCACGCAGGCACGCTATACAGCCCCCAATGAATAAAAATCCCAAACTTGGCATCATTAAACCATTGAGGAATAGGTCGGCTGTCAATGGACGCCCAGTTCGCTTCATACCTCTGCTGCGAAAACAAACTGCCCACATTCAAAAACCCCAACACCACTGCGTAAATAATTATCTTTTTCATATTGAATATTTTATAAATTACCAACCGACAAAATTGCAAAAAAAATCGTACTTTCAATTGCAAATCTACAAAAAAAATCTTATCTCAACACACGGAAAAAACTTTTTCTTCCCGCGCGTTTGGAATAAACAATAATTTCATCTACTTTTGCAGGCTAATTTGTATAAGAGAAGGATGGATACGGTATTGAGTGGCATCAGGCCAACGGGGAATTTACACCTGGGGAATTATTTGGGGGCGTTGAGGAATTTTGTGAAAATGCAATATGAAAACGATTGTTATTTTTTTATTGCTGACTATCACTCGTTGACGACGCATCCCAAGCCTGACAACCTGCAATATAATGTTAAACAGGTACTTATAGAATATTTGGCGGCAGGGATCAATCCCGATATTGCGACGATTTACGTGCAAAGCGACCTGCCCGAAACAGCCGAACTGTATCTGTTTTTGAACATGAACGCTTACTTGGGCGAGTTGGAGCGGTGCACGACGTTTAAGGAGAAAGTGCGGACACAACCCAACAATATCAACGCCGGTCTTCTGACGTATCCGACGTTGATGGCTGCTGATATTCTGATACATAACGCAGACAAGGTGCCCGTCGGAAAAGATCAGGAGGCGCATTTGGAGCTGACACGCACGTATGCCGCCAGGTTCAACAGGTTGTATAGCGTGGAATATTTCAAGGAGCCGAAAGCGTATAATTTTGATGAAGAATTAATCAAGATTCCGGGACTGGACGGCAGCACGAAGATGGGCAAATCGGAGGGAAATGCGATCTATCTGAAAGATACGCCGGCCGAGATCCGCAAGAAGATCATGAAAGCGAAGACAGACGAAGGCCCAACGCAGGAAAATCAACCCAAGTCGCAGGAAATCATCAATCTGTTTACGTTGATGGGACATGTTTCTTCGCCCGATACCATCGCGCACTTTGAGCAGGCCTACAGCAATTGTTCCATCCGGTATGGCGATTTGAAAAAGCAACTGGCAGAGGATGTAATCGCCTTTTGCACGCCTATTCGCGAGCGTATCAACGAATTGGCAGGAGATGTGGATTATCTGGAGAAGGTCATGCGCACCGGTGCGGAAAAGGCGCGTGCAAGCGGCGGAAAAGTATTATCGGATGTAAGAGAAATTATCGGTTTTAAACGTAAATGATATAAAAAAATCCTGCATTTGGTTCAGGATGTAATTGAATGTTTATTTTAATGTTAATGTATTGAAAATGAAAAAGATTGTAATAATGTTGATGGCTGTCGCCGCCATAGGGATGATAGCTTGTAAAGGTGGAAATCAAACGGATAAGGCTGCGGCGGCATGTTGTGTCGATTCCACGGCTTGCTGTACGGATATGGCGGCTTGTTGTGCCGATTCTATGGCTTGCTGCGCCGACTCGGCCGCCTGTTGTATGGTAGACGGAGCGGCCTGCTGTGCCGATTCGGCTGCATGTTGCGATATGCCGGGCATGATGCACGGACACGGGAAAAAAGTGATTGTGGCGCGCGCCCTCGTAAAGGAAGGACAGGAAGCCGACTTCGTCAAGTTTGCCTCCAAATTGGTCGACGCAACGCGGCAGGAAGATGGTAATCTGTTCTATACGCTCTATCAGTCGACTGAAAATCCGTCCGTATTCCTGTTCTACGAAGAATACAAAAACGAAGCTGCCTTCAAGGCTCATTCGGAATCGGCTCATTTTAATGAATTTGCAAAAGCAACTGCCGATATGCTGGCGTCTACGCTTGTGATAGACGAGTATTAAACGGGGTCAAGAGTTCAAAGTTCAAGGTTCAAAGTTCAAGGTTCAAGGATAAAAGGGCTCGATATTAAAAGTTTAAAAGAATCAATAATCGAATGAAAAAGATAAAGGTAGCCGTCGTCGGCTTTGGAAATGTCGGTAAGTATGTTCTGGAAACGTTGGAGGCATCGCCGGATTTTGAGGTTGCGGGGATCGTAAGCGATATCCCGGTAAATATCTCTCACTATCATGTCGTAGACCATATTGCAAAGTTGCCAAAACCTGATGTCGCCATTCTTGCCACGCCAACACGATTGGTTGAGCAAATAGCCAAAGAAGCGTTAGCGTTGGGTATCAACACGGTAGACGGATTCGATATACACGGTGGGATTTTAGACCTGCGACGTAATCTCGACGCGACCGCCAAGCAGAACAATGCCGTATCGATTATTTCTGCCGGCTGGGATCCGGGCACCGATTCCGTCATCCGCGCATTGTTCGAGGCGATGACACCACGCGGGATTACGTATGTCAACTTTGGCCCGGGCATGAGCATGGGGCATACGGTTGCTGTCAAGGCGATTAAAGGCGTTAAGGCGGCGCTCAGCATGACCATTCCGCTCGGCACAAGCGTTCATCGGCGGATGGTGTATATTGAAATCGAACAGGGATATGACTTCGAGCAGGTGGAAGCAGCCATCAAGGCCGACGATTATTTTGCTCACGACGAAACACATGTCATAAAGGTTGATTCCGTTGACAGTCTGCTTGATATGGGACACGGAGTGAATCTGGTACGTAAAGGAGTTTCCGGCAAAACGCAGAATCAATGGCTCGAATTTAATATGAAAATCAATAATCCGGCTTTGACGGCGCAGGTACTCGTTGCAGCTGCCCGCGCAAGCGTCAGACAGCAGCCCGGCGCATACACATTGATCGAAATTCCGGTCATAGATATGCTTTACGGTGAAAGGGAGGAATTGATCAAGCGGTTTGTGTGAGTATTCAATATGTAAAGTAATATTGTTAAATATTTATTGTTAATTAATTATGGCACTGTTAGAAATCACCTGGGACGTGAACCCCGCCATTTTCTCGCTTGGCGAGAAAGAGATTCGCTGGTACGCATTGGCCTTTGCCATCGGCTTTTTTGTTGGTTATAAGGTAGTTGAGCGGATGTTTAAACGTGAAAACGTGAATATGGCCTGGTTGGATCCGTTGCTTTATTCCACCATTTTAGGAACTATCATCGGTGCAAGACTTGGTCATTGCCTTTTTTATGCACCGCAATATTACCTTGTCAATCCGATCGAGATTTTGAAAGTTTGGGAAGGCGGACTGGCCAGTCATGGCGGCGTGTTGGGTATCATCATCGCCACCTGGTTCTATTCCAAATATGTCTCCCACAAAAGCATGATGTGGGCATTCGACAAACTTGTCGTCCCCACAGGATTGGTGGCAGCGCTGATCCGGCTGGGAAACCTGATGAATTCCGAAATTTTCGGTAATCCGACGACGTTGCCGTGGGGCTTTAATTTTGTGCGTTCAAGAGAATGGCTCGCCATCGGACAGCCGTGCCACCCGACACAAATTTATGAAGCCATCTGCTACCTGCTGACTTTTGCACTTTGTATGTGGCTGTATTTCAAGAAAGACGCCTGGAAGAAAGAGGGATTTATCTTTGGTGTCTTTATGATTTGCATCTTCGTGGCGCGCTTTTTCATCGAGTTTCTAAAATTACCCCAGGAGGCGTTTGAAGCCAACATGGCGCTCGATATGGGTCAATGGCTAAGCATCCCGTTTGTTTTACTGGGAATAGGATGTATCTGGTGGTCAATGAGAAAGCCTCAGCCCGCGCATGAAATAAAAAAATGAATTGTGCCGACCGCTTCTCCGCTAAAGGATATCCCCCTCCACCTTTTTAGCGGGTAGCCGGTCGGTTTTTTTAAAAGAATAAAATATATGAGACTAATCATTCAACCTGACTATCAACAATTGTCACAATGGGCGGCAGACTATATCGTCAGCCGCATCCGCAAAGCCAACCCGACGGCAGAAAAACCGTTTGTAATGGGACTGCCGACGGGGTCATCGCCTCTGGGAACGTATCAATGCCTGATTGAGCAATACCGGCAGGGCAACGTTTCGTTCCGGCATGTCATCACGTTCAATATGGACGAATATGTCGGCTTGCCCAAAGAACATCCGCAAAGCTACTATTCCTTTATGTGGAATAACTTCTTCAGTCACATAGATATACAGCCCGAAAATACGCATATCCCGAATGGCAACGCGCCCGATCTGGTAGCCGAATGTGCGCAGTATGAAGCGGCGATAGTGAAAGCCGGCGGCATAGACCTGTTTCTGGGCGGCGTCGGGCCTGACGGACATCTGGCCTTCAACGAGCCGGGTTCTTCGCTGGCGTCGCGCACACGCATCAAGTCGCTGACCACCGATACTGTCATCGTCAATTCGCGCTTCTTCGACAACGACGTGAACAAAGTCCCGAAAACGGCGCTGACCGTAGGCGTCGGTACCGTGATGGATGCCAAGGAAGTACTGATTGTGGTGAACGGACATAACAAGGCCCGCGCCCTGCAGCAGGCAGTCGAAGGCGGCGTCAGCCACAAGTGTACCATCACCGCCCTGCAACTCCACCCGCACGGCATTATCGTCTGCGACGAGGCCGCCTGCGACGAACTCACCGTAGGGACGTATAAGTACTTCAAGGACATCGAGTTGCGCCGTATGGCCGTTGGCGGTTGGTAAATTCCGGTTTTTCGATTCAAATATCAATTATATCGTGATGGAAAATATTTTATCATTAACAACAGAGCAATTATCAATAATTGTCAGCGATCTTGAGCGGAAAATCAACAATGGCCTCTCCGAAAACGGGCAGGAAATCAAATGTCTGCCCACTTATATCAAGCCTGTCAGGGAAATCAGCAGCGGCAAATGTCTTGTTCTTGACTGGGGAGGCACCAATTTCAGGGCTGCCATCGTCGAGTTTTTTGTGGACAAGGCGCCCGAGATCATTGAATGTGCAGTGACCGAATTGTCGGCTGAAAAGACGCAGGGCTTCAAGCGGGAAGACCTGTTCAAGGCGATGACTGCCGAAATAAAAAAGCTCAAGCAGTTGGACAAAAACATCAAAAGAATAGGTTTCTGCTTTTCCTTCGCCATCGAATCGTTGCCTGACGGCGATGCCAAGCCGTTGAATTTAGCCAAAGGATTCGTCATTGAAGGCATACTTGGAAGCGCCGTCGGAAAGCCTCTGCTTCAATACCTTAATGACAATGTAGACCATGCAAATTTTGAAAAGATTGCAGTCATTAATGATACGATAGCCTGTCTGTTCGGCGGTTTGTCAAAAGCAAAATCAGACTACGACGCTTATCTCGGCTTAATCGTCGGCACGGGCACCAATATGGCGAGCAGCATGCAAGCCGATAAAATCAAAAAGCTGAATATCAAGGAAGGAGACATACTGATCAACACCGAATCAGGCAATTTCAACCCTCCTTTCCTGACCTACATCGATAATTTGATCGACGCCGACACCCCGAACAAGGGAAAACACCGTTTTGAAAAAGCCATTTCAGGCAAGTATTTGGGCCGGATTTTCAAATTAATGTTTCCTTACGATGAATTTTATCCGGAAGATTTTGATTCGGGCACCCTCAACGAAATCGTCAATTATCCAGATATTTACAAGGAAAAATATGTCGACGCCGCCCGGTGCATTTTCGAGCGTTCCGCCAAACTTGTCGCCGCCTCGCTCGCCGGAATGATTTTCGTATTAAAATCGCAAAATAAACGCCTTGAAAAAGTATTGCTGACTGCCGAAGGCTCACTGTTCTGGTGTGAAGACAAACGCGGCACGGACTATCACAAAGTCGTCTTGCGCGAACTGAACCGCCTTTTGGTCGAAAAAGATTACGCCGACATTACGGTGGAAATCTGCAAAGTGACCGATGCAAATATGATCGGCTCGGCCATTGCTGCGTTTTCACTGGCATGATTATTTGGCAAATTCAAGAATTTCATGTAGTTTTACCGTAAAATAAATGCAACAGTATGACAACTTTAATCATTGAAGACAACAGCGTCCAGGCGAAAAAATTTCTCGCTTATGTCCGCACGCTTCCTTTTGTAAAGGTCAAAACCGAGGATAAAGAAGAAGAATTCAACCTGTATGAAAGCCTCGACCGCGCCTTCGCCGATGTGCGGCTGATGATGGACGGGAAGAAAAGGAAGAAAACCTTGGACGAGTTTTTAGAAGAAATACGCAGGGAAAAAGATGAATTACAGCATAGTAACGTCTGAGGATTTTGAAAGAAACTTCAAAAGACTTTCAAAAAAATATTTCTCATTGGTAAATGATATAAAAGTATTCAAAAAGGAATTGCTTGCCAATCCGAATATGGGTGACGACTTGGGCGATAATATCCGTAAAGTCCGAATGGCCATTACATCCAAAAACAAAGGGAAAAGTGGCGGCGCGAGAGTCATTACTTGCCAAGTACTTGTAAATATAGCAGATACCGATATATATCTTCTGACCATTTACGATAAGAACGAACAGAAAAATATCTCGAAAAGGGAAATTCAATATCTGAAAGAGAAAAACAGGTTAGTCTGATTATCAAATTTCCAATTTCACAGGAAATGAAACTGTTATTCACCGCATTTTTAACGATTGCTTGTAACTTTCTGTTATTGAACAATACAGTTACTCAAATCAACGATTGCAAATGCAACAATATCGAACTCAAGGGTCGAGTGAAAGTCGTTCCGTTCGGAGCTGATTTGAGGGTAAGGGTAGTTGAATCGCAACCTGACTTGAGAGTAAGGAAAGTAGAACGGTCGGCTATCGAATGTGGCGAGTGGCAATTTGTGGATTCGGGGGAAGATTTCACCATTCAAATTGTCAATGAATTTGCTGACATAAGGATCAAGTATGTTGATGTTTCGCCCGGGATGAATTGAGCTTTCAGTAGAAAAAACAATTGAGGATTTGGGGGGCTTTTTCTTTCTATTAAACTCCAAGTACAACGGAAGCATTTATATTCAGTTTCCGGCATATATTTCTTGCAACAGGCAGTGTCGGTTCGCTTTTCCCTGTTAAATAATCACTTACGCGGGATGGACTTATTTCAAGCAGTTCCGAAAGTTTCATTTGGTTGATTCCCATTTCGTACATTCGCAGTTTCATCACATCAGCCAAAACCGGTTCTTTTACCGGATAATGAGCTTCCTCATAATCCGCAACAAGATCAGAAAGCAAATCAAGTTCAATAAAGCTTTTATCGGTTGCCGGAGTGTCGTTTCCGACTACTTTTAGCAACTCCTCTATCCTTTCACAGGCCACATTGTACTGTCTTTCATTCTTAATCATATCATTACACATTATATTATTGAACAATCCTTTATTTTATCATATTCGCTGTGCGTGCCGATAAAGCGTATATACACCTTCCCGGACGCAAAAATTACAATTGCAATAAGTCTGTAATCGTTCCCTTTTATATTAAACACAAAACGGTCATTACCAACGCTGTCAGCACTATTAAACGTTTGCTTTATGTCAGCAAAACAATTCCAATCACTCTCTTTGGTTTTTTTATACCAATTCCTAAGTGCTGTATCCGAGTCGGGATGAGATTCGGAATATTCTTTTATACGTTTCAGTGTTACAATTCTCATACCTTTATTGCAACTTAATTCGCTGCAAAGGTAACGCATTCTTTTAAATTGCAAAATATATTTTTGCTTTTTAGAATACACTGAAAGAAAAAACGGATTAGTCTAATGAATAAAATTCGTTCTCGTTGAGCCGATTTGTTCTTTTGAAAACCTGCTTTTTCTAACAGGTCTGGCAACAACTATAAACTTTATAAGATAAATTGATGAACATAGCACAAATAAAATCAAAATAATTTCGGTTTTGAAAATGGCATAAAATCTGTGCCGTTATATGCTGTTTTCTGTATTTAACGTTATAAATAGTAGAAATATATACAAAGCCCCATTTTACCTGTTGTTAAAACTATTGGGTATTGTTCATCGGTAATTGCAGATAATTTGCTGTTTAAAATTTCAATTTTATACATTTTGTATATTTTTATCTTCTTAATTTGTAATGACTTTTAATGATTGGGGTAGTGCGCAAGCCTTGTATTACCACTATCTAAGTTTTGCTATAACAATGATTGGAACTAAATTGGTTTTTGCTTGAAGAACAATATTCATTACACGTTCATTGAGCGTATTTGCGCTGTTTGACTGTAAATCTTCCGGCCAAAGAACGCCCAAGAATTCGTTCGTATTGGTAATTAGCTTGGGGTTAAAATCAGGCAATCCATCTATATCATTCGTATAGAACGCTTTTCCATCCACCATTTTGCAAATAAATGTTTGTTTAAGTTTTTTGTCGTAATAGCCATTAACGTGTACATAGTCGTTCACTCGGTAAGCGCCGATTATATACTTAAAGAACACATACGAATCTGTTTCTTTAACAAAATTAATATCGTACCGACCAACCGTAAATGTTATATTTTCTACCGCATCTACATAATTTATTTTTTTATCTCCCATCTTAAAAACTATATGCGGTTCAAGCCTGTCGCGATAAACAGCAAATACTGTATCAGCAAATGACTCAATTAGATATACTTTATTATTGTAATTGTAAAATTTCCCGGGATACAATGGTTTTTCTCTTGTAACTTTTGTGTACCTGACATCATTTGGAAAAGAATGAATGACATGTCCTTGCTTATCAAATATAACAAGTTTTACATTTACATCACCGGTAGAATTATTCACGTATCCGATATATTGATCATCTCCGAATGGATAAGGATTAGCAATTTCTCCATGCAACCAGCCATTTTGTATCTGATTAGCAGTTTTAAGCACTTGTTGAATGTACGATGGCGATTCTTCAGACATCGTTATGCTATACTTAGGCATGGTTATTGTTACAGCTAACTTGTTGAGATTAATGTCAAAACCTTTCCACTTTTCGACATCATGAAAAAATAATATTTTGTTTTTTTCATCGAATCCCCCATAAGAAAGAGGGAAACGCCTGTATTCCTCTTCTCCAACACCTTCTCGACTTATCTGATGAATAAAGTGTCCGGTTTTTCTATCAAAAAGATATGCAGCACTTAATAGATGTATTCCAACAATATGCTGATCAGTAATGTAATAACTTGAAAGTTTCGTCATTGGACAAAATTCATTTACTTCAAGAGGTACATATTCAATTTTTTGAAAGAATCGACTCATTGGAATCACTTCTTCCTGAGGGTTTTCTAAATCTATGACGATTAAATCAGTCGATTGACACACTGCAATAGGAACTGCAATGTAAAATATTAAAATAACAAAGAATAAACGCTTCATACATGTAAATTTTATAATTCTAATTTCCCTTTTTTAGTTAATAAACATAAGGAAATACTCTACGTTGCAAAGATAGTCTTTTTCCTGACTTCGACAATGCGTCACCATACTGATTTTCCCAGAAACTTTGGTCGAATAATTGACCGATAGATTTGTGCCTGGACGTTATGAGCATGGTTTTGGATAACGATTCGCCGGAGGCAAGCAGTTTGACTTTGAGTGTTGTTACGGTTTTGGCTATTGCCAATACTTTGTCCACGCTCAAGGGAATGCCGTTTGTTTTTAGAATACGTTCCAACTCTTTATAAACCTTGTATGCGACAAAACATATACAGACGTGGCTTCAATGCGTTTGGGAGTAAAATGGAACATGGGGCGCAGACTTCATCCGCAACAAGATCCGTATTGGTCAAATACCCTTTCAAACCGTCCCATTTCTCATCGTCACTGATTTTCTGCCGGTTTATCGAAACCTGCACATTGTCCGATTTGTCCAGGAATTTGTTGTAGCCTCGTTTGTTGATGTTTTCTTTTGTCAGCGTGCCGGATTGAAAGGCTGTTTTCAAGCGTCTTACACCCTTTTCACGGTTGTATTCGTCCTTTTTGGCACGGTTTGAGGAATAACTGACAATCAACCGTGACCGGGGCAGTTTGCCAAGTTCATGAAAACAGCCGTCAGTCTTTTCCAGTGAAAGTATCCACTGTTTGATCTCTTCCGTTTCGTTTTTGATTCTTGCGCCAATGATGTATTTATAGCCGGCCGAATCCAGCAGAGACAAATTTATCTTATTCATCAACCCGCTATCGGCAACGATTACAAAGTCCGGGAGGTCAAACCTGCGGACAAAATCTTCAACCACAGGCAGCATCGTGCGGCCTTCGTATTGCGAACCGTTAATACGTACAAACATACCGCAAAAATAGTCGTTTTTTGCTTGCGTCACCCGTTTGGGTGACGCAAAAATTGCATTGTACTGGTATATAGCACATTAAAAAACGAACTTTTGAGGACTGTCGAAGTCAGGAGCTGATATTCAATAGACTATTTTTGATCCACGATCTCGAATCCTTTCGACAGTCCTGCCGCCCCTTCCTTTACGGGAGCAAGTTTGCCTTTCAGTTCCAGTTTGATGACTGTGGCGATGGCGTCGGGCGTTTGCGCGGGTAACTGGATCTCCAGTCCTGTGGCGGTTTTTGCGGTTTTCAGTTTTGTTTTTCCGGCAAGCAGGATGGCAGATTTGGCGTCGGAGAGGCCTTCGAGGACAATTTTTCCGTCGCCGGGCCATTCGCATACCGACAGATAAAGGCAGGTTGTTTTTTTGCCGTCCTTGCGGGTGATGTATCCCCAGGCGGGTTTGTCCAACGGGCTGCGTTGCGTTCCGTAAATCGCCTCGCCGTTCACTTTCATCCAGCTACCGATAGCCAGCAAGCCGTCAATACTTTGCTGCGGTATTTCGCCTTCCGGGGTGGGGCCGACATTCAGAAGATAGTTTCCGCCTTTGGATGCAATGTTAATGAGATTGCGGATGAGTGTTTGAGGCGTTTTCCAATTTTGATCCCAACTTTTGTATCCCCACGAACTGCCCATGGTCATGCAGGTTTCCCAGTCGAAATTGCCGAGTTCGCTCGGGTCGGGGATTTGCTGTTCGGGCGTTTTGTAGTCGCCCGGAAAATTCGGACGTTTCAGCCGGTCGTTAGTGATAACTTGTGGATAATCTTTCAGTTCGTTTTGGAGTTTGACGGCAAATTCGTCGGTCATTTGCGTCGGCGTGTCCCACCAGATGATGGAGATGTCGCCGTAGTTGGTCAGCAGTTCGCGAATCTGCGGAATCGCCACTTGGTCAATATAATCGGCCATCGAGCGCGATTCCTGAACGGGGTCCCAGTGTCCGTTGTGCGCTTCGGTGTAAGCGTCTATTTGCGCCGAATCTGGATTTGCCCATCCTTCCGCCATGACTTTGCGTGCCACCGAGCCGCCGGGATTGTTCCAGTCTTGCGCTTGCGAGTAGTAGAAACCGAGTTTCATGTTGTGCTTCCGGCAGGCTTTGGCCAGTTCGTCTATTACATCTTTTTTATAAGGCGTAAAGTCCACTATATTAAAGTTACTTGCATTACTTTTAAACATGGCGAATCCGTCGTGATGTTTGGATGTAATCACGATGTATTTCATGCCGGCTTCCTTTGCCAGCAACACCCATGATTCGGGGTCGTATTTAACGGGATTGAACGTTGCAGCTGCCTGCTGATACTCGGCAACAGGTATCTTGCAGCGGTTCATAATCCATTCGGCGCCGCCGCGCTGTTGCTGATGTCCGTGATACACGCCTCCCCAGATGCTGTAAACTCCCCAATGGATAAACATCCCGAAACGGGCTTCGCGCCACCATTCCATTTTTTGGTCGTCGGAAACCGTTTCCTGTGCTTTCACAAACGGAAACGGCATACATAAAATTATTATTAACAGCAGTTTATTCATCATAAAATATTTATTTTTTTATCAAACACCGCCACAAAACCTCCTGCCGGTAATAAATCTACAATCAGTTTATCGTTTATTTCACTTGGAGGCATCGTGTTGACTAATACTCCACTTTTCGAGCCGAACGACAAGCGTTTGCGGTTGAACGACGCCAGCGTTTCAGCGGGTACCTTGTCGCGCACCAATGTAACTTCATACCGGTCTTTACCCAGAAACGACAAGTCGATAGCAACGTTGCGCGCTTCCGTTCCATTCATTGCAGCCAAAAACCATTGAGAGCCTTTGCGGCGGGCGTATACGGCAACTTCGCCGATGGCGCTCGGTTCGAGTACACGGGTTTCGTCCCATACGGATGGTATTTGTTTGATGACATTTACTGCCGGATGTTTGAGCATGTCGGCAGGGTCGGCGGCGTAAATCAGCAAGGGAGCCGAAATGATAATGGCGGAAGCGATTTGATGCGCATCGGTTGTTTCGGCTTTGCGGTCGCCGAAGTGCATGGGCGTGTAGTCGGCATGTCCGGC
>JAITMT010000272.1 GCA_031277235.1 Tannerella sp. | reverse complement strand
ATCCCGACGGTAGCAACACGTGGCAGGACGATCCGCAAGGTCCACACGAACACCTGACCTGGAAACTCCCCATCGAAGAAGTGGCTAAAATCATCGAAGACTTGATGATGCACGAGGCGAAAAAGTCGGAATAAGTGTAAAAGATTGTTTTGAAAGCATACAAATTGACACAAAAATACAGACTCGTTGTGGCAATTTGTATTTTTTGCGTAATTTGCGTTCTAAATTTTTTCAATTAAAAAACTCATCCAGTCCGATGGTATCGGTCTCAAATTCGCCGACGCGCCGGCTGCCCGAAGCGCACGGATTGCGGTACTCGGCGGGAACGTCGAAGTTATCTTTTTCGGAATATCCCAATTCCTTGTCTGCGAAGACTTTCTGCATGAAAATCGCGAAAACGGGCAATGCCGCGGCTGCCCCCTGCCCCTCCGACATACTGGTGAAATGGATGGAGCGATCTTCGCCGCCAACCCAGCAACCTGCTACAATATGAGGCGTAAAGCCCATAAACCAGCCGTCGGAATGGTTTTGTGTTGTTCCCGTTTTACCGCCCATGGGCGCGGTCAGTTTATATGTCCAGCGCAGGCGACCGGCGGTACCGCCATCAACGACGCTGCGCAGCATACTTAACATTTTGAACGTGGCTTCTTCATCCAGTACCTCGTTAATTCTGGGTGGGAAAGTGGCAACTACGTTTCCGTAAGAGTCTTCAATGCGGGTAACATACATCGGTTCTATGCGTATTCCCTTGTTGGTAAATACGGAATAAGCGCTAACCATCTCAGCCACAGATATATCCGGTGTTCCGAGACACATGGCTGGAACAGCGTCGATACGCCCGGTAAATCCGAAAGAACGCAGCAGTCTTTCCAGTGCGTAAGGCGAAAGTTTGTCCATCAAGGATGCGGTAATCCAGTTCGAGGATTGCTGCAATCCCCATTGAATCGTAACCATTTCGCCGATTCTGGCTTTCGTCGAGTTGCTGGGCGACCAGAGTTTCCCCGTTTCGTCCGTCAGTTGCGGCTGTACATGCAACAGTTCGTCGCAAGGCGTGAAGCCTTCGGTCATCGCAAGAGAATACAGGAACGGTTTCATGGTGGAACCGATCTGACGGCGTCCCTGCGTTACGCCATCGTATTGAAAATTAGCGAAATCTATACCGCCGACGTAGGCTTTCACGTGTCCGTTTCGCGAATCCATCGCCATAAATCCCGTCCGCAGGAATGACTTGTAATACAGGATGGAATCAATGGGCGACATCACCGTGTCTATCGGACCGTCCCAGCTAAATACCTGCATTTCAGTCTTTTCCCGGAACACGCGCTCTATTTCCTCTTCGCTTGCGCCGGATTTTTTCAGCTGAAGGTATCTGTTTGACTGATTGACGGATCGTTGCAAACTTTCATTGATAATCTGTTCCTTTTTCTTGTCCGGAACGCCGTATTCAAACGAGAACGGCGCATATTTTTTGCCTTTGATTTCCTTGAAAAATTGCGGTTGCAATTCTTTGCCGATATGCTCAGCCACAGCGTTTTCCGCATACTGCTGCATGCGTGAATTGACGGTCGTGTAGATTTTCAAGCCGTCCGTATAGAGATTGAAATTTTTACCGTTGGATTTGGTGTTTTTGTTGCACCAGCCATACAGCGGGTTATTTTCCCACATGATCGAATCTTCCGTAAATTTCTCCTGCGCCCAAGCCGGATAGTCGCTTTTGTCCGGTTTTTCGGCAATCATCATCAAACGGATATATTCGCGAAAATACGGAGCCAAGCCTTCCTTGTGGTCAATACGGGTGAAATTCAGTTCCAAAGGCAAATTGCACAGCGAATCGCAGGTCGCCTTGTTGAGATAACCGTATTTTTCCATTTGTTGAAGCACAATATTGCGTCGCCCCTGCGAGCGTTCGAGAAATTTTACAGGATTGTAAAGGGACGGATTTTTGCACATTCCGACCAGCGTTGCCGCTTCTTCCAGTTTCAAGTCCCTGGGCGTTGTATTGAAATAGGAACGCGCCGCCGTATGAATTCCGACCGCATTGTACAGGAAATCAAACTTGCTGAGATACATGTTGATAATTTCCTCTTTCGTATAATATTTTTCCAGGCGGACGGCAATTACCCACTCGATCGGTTTCTGAAAAAGGCGTTGAACGATGTTTCCGGCGCTGGGAGAATACAACTGTTTTGCCAGTTGCTGCGTGATCGTACTGCCTCCGCCGCCGCTTTTCTGCATCAGCAAACCGCGTTTGATGATGGCGCGCAACACGCCTTTGATATCAATCCCGCTATGCTTGCTAAAACGCACATCTTCAGTCGCTATCAGGGCATGAACGAGGTCGGGCGAAAGGTCTTCGTACGTAACAAACATGCGATTGTCCTTACCCAGCGAATAACTCCCAAGCAACACCTCGTCTTCCGAAATAAGTTGCGAGGCGTAACGGTCTATCGGATTATTTTCCAGTTGCTCAATCGGTGGTACATAGCCGATTAAGCCATTCGATATGGCAACAAACACGGCTGTTACCGCCACAATAAACAGCCCGAAACCGATCCAGAGCGTTTTGTTGATTTTCTTTCTGGACGGAATTATTTTGTTGTTTATCTTTTTGAGTGCAGTTTTTATTTTTTTTATAAACTCGTTCATTATTAATAAATTAAGTTTTAGCCAACTCTTGGGTTTCCGGAATTTCGGGCGGGGCTTTTTTGACAAAGAAGGCGCTCAACTCATACAGTCCGTATAGCGGGAAAAACACGCATGCCAGCGTAAACGGGTCGCTGCTGGGCGTAATCAAGGCGGCAGCAGCCAGCAAACCGACGATTGCATGTCGGCGATATTTGTTGAAAAATGAGCGGTTTAACACACCCAACTTCGACAGAAGCCATGACAGAAGCGGCATCTCAAACACGACGCCCATAACAAATATCAACATTAGAAAATTACTTACATACGAATCAAGCGATACCTGTTCCGTAATGGATTCGCTCAGTTGATAAGTGGCTAAAAACCGGAATGTCATAGGAAAAACGAGATAATATCCTACTGCGCAGCCGATAAAAAACATGATCGTTCCGAAAAAGAACACCCAGCGGACGTCTTTCTTTTCATACTCGTACAGCGCCGGACTGATAAATTTCCATACTTCATACATTAAATACGGAAACGTCAGTAAAACAGCCAGATAGAAGGACATGGAAATGTGTGTAAAAAATTGCGATGCCAGTTTGATATTGATAATATCTACATTATATGAAGGGTCGCAAAAGTCGGGCAGAAGCGGTACGGCAGTAGTCACTTTGCACAAAAAACGATACAGGACAAAGTCTGCATGACATGGCGCCATGATAACTGTGTCAAACAAATACTTCATCACCATAAATCCGCCAATGGTAAATACCACGAGCGCAATGATAGAACGAACCAATGTCCATCTCAGAGCCTCTAAATGGTCCCAAAATGACATTTCTACTTGCTTTTCCGACATGTTAAGTTTCTAATCTTTGACTGTTAACTATTTGGAAATAGTATCATCTATCTTTACTTCGTCTTCGATGCCTTTTACGCCTTCTTTGAAATTTTTAACGCCTTTGCCGATTCCTTTCATCAATTCGGGAATCTTTTTACCGCCAAAAAGCAACAATACTACCAACGCCAAGATGATAATTTCAGTCGGTCCTACATTTTGAAAAATTAATAAATAATTCATATTATGTCCTCCATTTTTTATAATTTATAATATATCTAAGCCGCAAAGGTACGACTTTATTGTGAATTTGGAACTATTTGGCATATTTTTTTTTTGACTTAGTCCTTTTGCCCGCTGATTAATTCGGAGTTGACAGGCAAGTTCAATTGGTAAATGCAATTTTTCAGGATTGCAAAATAGTTAAAAACCGACGCCCGTGCCGGAATAAACCGGGACAGTTCGCATACGGACTATCCATGTTCAACCTATTGCCGGTAAAATAGAAGTAAAGTCAAGACATCTGAAATTCTCCGTAACATTCAGGATGGCAAAAGATTAGGATTTTAATGAATCCTCAAATCCCCAGCGACCCCTTAATCCGCTCAATCTTCTCCAGCGCCTGCTTTTCGGCTTGGGGAATGTCATCCACGGATTTGATCGCGTCGTGCACTTCGATGTAAAACTTGATTTTCGGCTCCGTGCCGGAGGGACGGATCGAGATTTTCGTACTGTCGTCCGTGTAGTATTGCAGCACGTTGGAGGTTGTCGGCATGTTGAGCGAAAAGTCCTCATTATCAATGAAACTGTGCCCTTTCAGCGAAGCGTAGTCATACGTCATCGTTACTTTCGAGCCGGCAATTTCCTTCAGCGGATTTTCGCGAAATTCCTTCATCATGGCTTCGATTGCCTCCGCGCCTTCCTTGCCTTCCTTTACAACCGAGATGCTGACTTCTTTCGAGTAGCCGTATTCCGCATAAATTCTATTGAGCAGGTTGAACAGCGTAAGTCCCTGGTGTTTAGCCCACGCCGCCATTTCCGCCATCATGCAGCAGGACGAAACGGCATCCTTGTCGCGCACAAAATCTTCACACAGAAAGCCGTAACTTTCCTCGCCGCCGCCGATATATTTTTTCTTGCCCTCTTTTTTGCGGATAATGTCGGCAATCCATTTGAAACCCGTGTAAACGTCATAAAATCCCACGCCGTTCTTTTCCGCAATCGTGCGGATGGTTTCGGTCGTAACGATCGTTTTCACGATATATTCCTTGCCTTGCAGTTTTCCGAGTTCCTTCCAGCGCGTAATCAGGTAATAGATAAACATTAACGCAATTTGATTGCCGTTTATCAAGACCCATTCTCCGTCGTTGTTTTTTACGGCGATACCCATGCGGTCGCCGTCGGGATCGGAAGCCAGAACAAGTTCAGCATCAGTGGCTTTCGCTTTTTCTACTGCCAGCGCCAGCGCCGCCGGTTCTTCGGGATTGGGCGACTTAACTGTCGGAAAATCACCGCTTACAACGTCCTGTTCGGGAACATGAATAATATTGTTGAAACCGAAAGACTTCAGCGCCTTCGGGATAATATGTACGCCCGTGCCGTGAATCGGCGTGTAAACGATTTTCATATCGCCGTGCAGCGCAATGGAATCGGGAGATAAGGAAATGGTTTTCAATTCTTTAAGATACATGTCATCAATCTCCTCGCCAATGCCGGTGATGAGCGCGGGATTACCCGTAAACCGGATCGCCGAGATGTCGCGAATCTTGTTGACTTCGGCAATCGTGTTTTTGTCGTGCGGGGCGATCATTTGCGCGCCGTCGTCCCAATACGCCTTGTAGCCGTTGTATTCCTTCGGGTTATGCGACGCGGTAATCATGATTCCGCTCTGGCAGCCGAGTTTGCGGATGGCGTAGGAAATTTCGGGCGTAGGACGCAGAGCATCAAAGAGATAGACCTTTATGCCGTTCGCCGAAAGAATATCTGCCGAAATTTGGGCAAACAAATCGCTGTCATTGCGGCAATCGTGTCCTACAACTACCTTTATTTCAGGAAGATTCGCAAATTCCTTTTTCAAATAGTTGGACAATCCCTGCGTGGCAGCGCCTACGGTATATTTGTTCATGCGGTTGCTGCCGGCGCCCATGATGCCGCGCAACCCGCCCGTGCCGAACTCAAGGTCTCTGTAGAACGATTCTATCAACTCCGTCGGGTCGGGGTCGTCCAGCAACGCCTGCACCTGATGACGCATTTTTTCGTCGTAATTTTCACCGAGCCATTCCTGCGCTTTGGCTCTTACGCTTTCTATTAATTCTTTGTCTTCCATAATTTAAGCTATATTTTTTTTCTAAAAAACGTTTCAAAGATAACAAGAAAAATTGAAAAACATGCAAAAAACGAAAAAAATTCAGGGTAACTGCATCAAAATATGGTAAAAAAATGTTTCTGACAGGCTGTATAAGAATGTGCCGTTAGTCACAAAATAGTGGTAGAAAGATGTTATTTCCACGGTATTGTGTGCCGTAGGTACGCGATTTTCACCCGAATAACTTATAATCACGTACCTAACGGCACGTTAAACGGACGATACATTGCATTTCTACCAATATCCTGTCCCTAACGGGACAGAAAAAATGACAACATTTATGTGCCGTTAGGCATATAATATTGGTAGAAAAAACGGCTTAATCCCCTTGTGCGTGCCGTAGGTACGCGATTTTCACCCGAATTGAATCGCGTGCCTAACGGCACAGCACGGTGGGGAAGTTGCCCTGCTCAAAAACAGACTCTTGCCGTTTCCGTCATTTCTTAAACATCGGTCCGTAAGTCAGGCAGGCGCGATAGTCCGCTCCCTCCTTGTCCATGCCGAAAGCGCTCCAAGAGGCGGGACGGAAAATATCCTTGTCCTCAATATTGTGCATGCAGACGGGGATGCGAAGGATGGAAGCCAGCGTAATCAGGTCAGCGCCAATGTGTCCGTAACTGATAGCCCCGTGATTGGCGCCCCAGTTATTCATCACCGAATATACGTCCCTGAAATTGTCCTTGTCGGTCAGGCGCGGCACAAACCAGGTCGTAGGCCAGCCCTTGTCCGTGCGATCGTCCAGAATTTTGTGCATGTCGGGTTCGAGTTCAACCGTCCAGCCTTCCGCAAGTTGCAACGCGGGTCCCAAGCCTTTGACAAGATTCAGGCGCACCATCGTACAGGGCATTCCTGCGCGGGTAAGGAATTTGGAGGAGAAACCGCCGCCACGGAAATATTCGCGGTTGGCAGGCACCCAGGTTGTCGCGTCAAGACACGCTTTTACTTCATTTTCAGTGATTTCCCAGAACGGTTTCATTACAGGATTTCCGCTTGCATCGCTTTGGCGACCGTAGCCGTCGAGCGTAGCCGCACCCGAATTAATCAGGTGAATGATACCGTTTTCCGCTTTGCCGGTCAGTTTTTTGCCCGTAACGCGCTCCACCGCTTCAGGACTCCAATACGTGCGTACATCGGCAAAAATTGCCGCCGCGTTCGTCAGCAGATGTCCGAACAGCATCGCCGTGCCGTTCAGCGCGTCGTTTTCGGTGGCAAGAATGTAGGGCGCGCGGATGCCCGTCCAGTCGAATGACGAATTGAGAATCGCCTCCGCAAAGTCTCCATTCGGATAGAAATCAGTCCATTGGCGTTGTCCCTGAAATCCTGCCGCAATCGCGTTATGTCCCAGCGCTTCCTCGCCGAAGCCTGCTTCTTTGAGTTTCGGATTTCCCGACATTAAATCTTTGACTATCAACGCCATTTTCACGACAAATTCCCAATCGCCGTCCTTTTCTTCGCGTGATTTCTGCAAATCGGAACGGTTATTGTCTTCGCCCTCCTTGCAGGTATTTTTTGCCCAGGCGACCGCTTTTTCAAACTCTTCCCGGTCATAGATTCCGAGCGTCATGCGACGGATAATCTCCACTTCATCAATGCCTTCGCAACGCATTCCGAGATAATCTTCAAAGAAATCCGTATCAACAATCGAGCCTGCGATACCCATACAAACAGCGCCGATGGAAAGGTATGATTTTCCGCGCATTACAGCCGCCGCCATTCCCGCGCGTGCAAACCGCAACAGTTTTTCCTTCACGTCGGCGGGAATATCCGTAGTGCCGGCGTCCTGTACGTCATGCCCGTAAATGCCGAAAGCCGGCAACCCCTTTTGCGCATGAGCAGCCAGAACAGCAGCCAGATACACCGCGCCCGGACGCTCCGTTCCGTTGAATCCCCACACCGCCTTAATGGTGTGCGAATCCATGTCCATCGTCTCGCTGCCGTAGCACCAACACGGTGTTACCGTGATCGTTACAGCCACATTTTCTCTTCTGAACTTTTCCGCGCAGGCGGCGCTTTCCGGCACGCGACCGATCGTTGTATCGGTAACGACACATTGCACAGGCGTTCCGTCGGGATATTTGAGCGTTGCCTCCAGCAAATCCACCACGCTTTTTGCCATATTCATCGTCTGATTTTCAAGCGATTCGCGAACACCGCCCATTCTTCCGTCTATGGTGGGACGAATGCCAATTTTCGGCCATTCTCCCTGAAATCTTTCTTTCTTCATTGGTATTTAATAGTTTAAATAAATAATTCCATAATTTTTCCGATTGCAAAAGTACGGAAAAATTTCGAGAAATCGTATATTTCTGCCTTGAAGCCTTGAATTTTTACTGCGTGAATGTGAAATTCACCCCCAATCGCTTCGCTTCATTGGGGGTTATTCATGTTCATCTCCTTGCGGAGATGCTTTCGAGCATTCAGAACAACAGCGAGAGTTGTCCCTACGTTTTATCCTGCAAATCATTATAATCCTAAAAATCCCGGTTCAGACAATCTTTTTTCCCGGGTGAGATTGCCGATATACGGAAAAAAACGGATTTTATAACAGCTCCCGATGCGTAATTTTCAAAAAAGTTTTTAACTTTGTAAAAAAAATAGATAATGAAAGATAGATATAAGATATTGACTGTTATTTGTTTGGCGGCAACTTTGGTACCTTTTGCCAGCAATTCCATCAATCTGGCGCTGAAGGACATTGCCACCGATTTGCGCATGGACGCCGTATCGCTGAGTTGGGTCGTAACGATCTTGATGATACCTTCGGCGGTGCTGCAAATCCCTTTCGGCAAGTCGGGCGACCGCTTCGGCAGGAAAAAACTGTTGCTGACGGGCGTCGTCCTTTTTGCGCTGGCTTCATTGGGTTGCATATTTGTTAGAAACGGTGATTTACTGCTTGTTATGCGTTTTATTCAGGGGATTGGCAGCGCGATGCTGTCTGGCGTTTCGGTAGCGATTATCACCAACATATTTTCACGCGAAGAACGCGGTAAAGCCATTGGTATTCAGACGGCTACCGTCTATCTGGCGCTTTCGGCGGGACCTGTTTTGGGCGGTATGCTGACCCATTATTTCGGCTGGCGAAGTATTTTTATCGCAACCGCCTGCATGGGAGCGCTGTCCGCCGTCGGTATTCTCCTGTTTATCAAGGGCGACTGGAAAGAAGAGAAGGAGGCGAAATTCGACTGGACGGGGATGGTTATCTATACGGTCGCCATTGTCGGAATTTTGTGGGGATTTTCGCAATTACCGGATTATAAGGGATTTATCGCTACTGCTGTCGGTCTTTTGGCGATGCTTCTTTTCGTGTATTACGAGAAAAAAGAGTCGCTTCCGATGTTTGACATGAACATGTTTCTGTCCAACAGGGTGTTCCGCATGTCGCTGTTTGCCGCCTTGATTAACTATGCCGCCACTTTTGCAGTAACCTTTCTATTAAGCCTTTACCTGCAATATGTGAAAGGTTTTGACCCGCAAAAGGCAGGCTGGATACTGCTTGCGCAACCGATTGCCATGATGCTGCTGTCGCCCGTGGCGGGTCGCTGGTCGGACAAGACCGACGCCGGTAAAATCGCGACGCTCGGCATGGCGATTATCGCGGTTTGTCTGGTGGTGTTGCTTTTAGTTACACCTGAAACGCCTGTCTATCTGCTGATTATCGTATTGTTGATATTGGGCGCCGGTTTTGCACTGTTTTCGTCTCCGAATATGAACGTGATAATGAGTTCGGTAGAAAAACGGTTTATCGGAACTGCCTCAGCCACAGCGGGTACGATGCGCCTCGTAGGGCAGGCAATCAGTATGGGCATTACGATGATGATGATTTCCGTATTTATCGGTAAAACGCAAATTTCCATCGAAGTTTATCCGCTGTTAATGAAATGTTTACGCTATACGTTCATCATATTTATAGCGCTCTGCTGCTTCGGCGTTTATTTTTCGATGGCACGAAAAAAATAATTCATAATATGTTGTATTTCAAGGATAAAATTTCTTTTCTTCAAAGAGAACTGGCGGACAAACTCCGTAGCAAAAAACTTTACGAGGTGTGGCGGGGAATTTCGTTTCTCCTGCTGCTGGCGGGAATATATTTTGTAATCTATTATTTTTCAGCGCTTACGGTTATTTTTGCACTTGTCACGGGATTTCTGTTTTCTTACGCAGTGTATTATTCCCATCAAAACAAGTTGAAAATCAGCGCTATCCGTGCTCAAATGGACGTGTTTCAGAGCGAATTAGACTGTCTGGAAAAAAGGAAATATCCGAAATCAAACGGTAGCGAATTTACAGATTATCAGCACAATTATTCGTATGATCTGGATATTTTCGGCGAACAGTCGCTTTTTCATCTGTTGAACCGTTGCAGTTCGACGGCAGGAAAAAAGCGGCTGGCGCAGGAACTGATTTCGCCAAAGATGGATTTTGGGGAAATTTATGAACGGCAAACGGCTGTAAAAGAGTTGAGTATGGAGAAAAATGATTTTGTATTCGGAGCGCTTGCCCAAATTTCGTTGCGGAAAATTTCGGATAACAACGCCGCCGCGAACATTGACGAATGGCTGCAAAAACCGGCTCGGCTGTCCATCTCAAAACCGGCTTGGTGGACGCTGAAAGTCATTCCGTGGGCGAATATTTGCCTGTTACTGGCAACCATCATTTTTCCCCTGCTGTTTCCGGTTTTGCTTTTATTTATTTTTGCCCAATGGCTGCTTCTGCACTTGAAATACGGGAAACCCGTTTCGCAAATCAAAAATGAACTGAACGGTATTTTCAAGGAAATTGAGGTTTTCAACGGTTATGCGGAGACTTTGAAACCGGAAAATTTCACTTCCGGGAAAATGGTTTCAATCAAAAATAATATCCTGAAATACAGCAAATTACTGAAACAACTGTCCGTTATCCTGTCCTTTTTCGACATGGGCGACAGCATGATAGGGATTCTCTTTAATATCCTGTTGCTCAATCATATAAAGAGGGCTGTCAACCTGGAACGCTGGAAACAGAAATACCAAAATGACTTGCCCGAAGCAATCCGCAACATCGCCGAACTGGAGTCTCTGCTGAGCATTTCCGTTTTTGCTTTTGAACATCCCGCGTTCGTGTATCCGCAGTTTGAAAACGGCGATGCGTGTTGGATGGAGGCAAAAAGTCTTGGACACCCGTTAATCTCTGAAAACAAGAATATTAAGAATGATTTCCGCTTGCAGTCGGGCGAAATTAAAATCATTACGGGCGCCAATATGGCGGGCAAAAGCACTTTTCTCAGAACGCTGGGAATCAATCTGTTGCTGGCTTACGTCGGCGCTCCTGTCTGCGCTACCCGTTTTCAATGTTCTAAAATGCAACTGTTTACGAGTATGCGAATGCTGGACAATTTGGAAAACGGTATCTCTTATTTTTATGCGGAAGCGTTGAGATTCAAACAATTGCTTTCCCTGATAACGTCAGGCGAAAATGTTCTGTTTCTGATTGACGAACTGTTCAGGGGCACCAATTCGGACGACCGCCTGAAATCTTCCGAAGCCTTTATCCGGAATCTGACAACATACAGTAACACAGCGGGTTTAATTGCTTCGCACGATTTAAAAATCACCGAACTCGAACAGGAATTTCCCGCGAAAATTCACAATTACTGTTTCGAATGCACCAATGCGGACGATGTCATCCATTTCGATTATATGCTGCGGGAGGGCGTTACCCGCACGCATAACGCTTATTTGCTGTTGAGGAAATTGAAGGTTATTTGATTGAAAACCAGATTATTGAAGTGTCCGATTCTTTATGTGTTTTCTGATTTTTGAGGTGATGTAAAAATATACCGCTATAATATTTATTCATTGTTACGGGATATTACAGCACATATTTTAAATCAAATTCTATTCTTTTTTCTTCCCCATTCCTCATTATAAGCAGAGAGGCTTTATCTGTTTTTTTCCAAAAATCAGATTGTTTTTTCAAAGATATGTCATGTATGTCTATTCCATTGATTGATATGATTTTATCATCAATTTCCAATCCTGCGATTTCGGCATTGCTGCCTTTGAATAGCCCCGTTACAATCCAGGCATCCATTGTAACATTCCTGTCCACATATCCAAAGCCAAGTTTGGAAAAATCAAACGGTTTGCCGTAATTTGAATTGGGCTTGAAATAGAGGTCATTTTTCTTAAAATCAATAATAATATCAAAGCGTTCAAGCACTTCATTTCCCAACAGTCCTGCATGTTTATCACTCGACAGCGCTCCGCTTTTATCTTCGGTATATCGCATTGTAACGTTATCTAACCTATACTTTCCAATTTCTATGGAATTTGCTCTGAAATAATACGAAGAAGACTGTCCGCTAATTCCTCCGTATTTAGTAAAATATGAAATTTTGCCGGTAATTTCTTCCGGTAATTTGTATTTATCGGCTGTCGGGCTTGTTATATCTATGCTTCCCCCCGAACCTAAATCCAGCAATAAATATTCCTGAATAGAAACCGTTTCATTGATGTGAATTGTAGCCGGTACAAACAAGCGGTTACGTTCTTTTTTCATACTTATTCTCTCATAACCCGATGTATCTATAGCGCTGACGTCATTGTGCAATCTTATATATTCATGAAAATAGTTGATTTCCATGATTTTATCCAAAAAAGGTTCCCGTCCGATTATGCCGTCTGCAAAATCACCTAAAATAGGTTTTAGTAAAAAAACAGGAATAAATGAAAGGTTGTTATCGTAATTTTGAATTGTAAAACTGACTGTATCCTTGATTATCAACACCTTTTGCGGTTTACCCGCACCCGCTCCTGGTAACGTTCCATTTGCAAATTTGAATTTACGGAAACGATTGGTTGCATAAAAGGTACTATCCAAATATAATCCGTCGGCTCCGGTATCGAAAAGAAAATTTCCGGAGATGGAATCAACTTGACTTGGAAAATAAATATGGTCATGATAAACAATAGGGATAGCATCTTTTGGAATTGCTGCCGTATCTGCCGTTTCGGTTTGGAGGGAAACGTTTGATTTTGAACCTCCCGAACAACCCAATATTGTTATCGTTATGATAATGTAAAAGATTTTTTTATTCATTGCATTTTTGTCGTTTTATTTCTTTTGTATCTTTTTATGATAAATAAGCACACAAAGTTATCCATAATCTTGGATATGCAAAGAATTTTACACATAAAATCATTTGAAAATTTTGTGAAATAATTTTTGTCCCGGTTTTTACAAAACAACAGGAATACTGTCTTTCGTTTCTTTGCGATAAAACAATTTTTTCAGAAAACAGTCGGTTTACGAAAAATAATGCCTAAATTTGCAACGGTTTTTATATAAAAAAGTATCATTAATAATACCTTGAAGTCTATGAAACGCAATTTTTTCATTCTCTTATTGGGAGTTATCGGATTCGGAAGCAATTGGACGGCTGCTTCGCAAACGGATGAAACCCTGCAAATTCCGGCTGTCGGAGAGCAAACCTTGCTAAATACGGGTTGGTATGCCCGCCGTGCCAACGAAGTTAGATTAGATGGAAATCAACTGAGTAACTCGCCTTTTCATTCCGAAGGATGGATGAAAGCGCGGGTGCCGGGAACCGTACTCGCCACGATACTGGACAACCGCATGTTCCCCGCTCCCGAATTCAGCATGAACAACAACCTGATACCCGATATTTACGAGGCAGGCAACGGTTTTTACACGTTTTGGTTCGTGCGTCCTTTCCAAATCGAGACTGTTCCTGAAGGGCGACAGGTCTGGCTTAACTTTCGGGGAATCAACTACAAAGCCGATATTTTTCTGAACGGCAAACGCATCAATCCATCCACCCACGAAGGCATGTTCCTGCGCCAAAGTTTTGACATTACGCCCTACATCAGGGAAAATACCGCTAACTTGCTTGCTGTCATCGTCTTTCCGCCCGATCCTCCCGGTAATCCCAACGGCGGACAGGGAGGAGACGGACGAATTGCCAAAAACGTTACCATGCAGTTCACGCCCGGATGGGATTGGATTCAGCCCGTGCGCGACCGCAATACCGGCATCTGGGACGAAGTGTCAATCACCGTAACCGGAGCCGTCAAGGTAAGGAACCCTTATGTCGTGACCAAAGTTCCGGGCGTCCGTCAACCCAGTGGAAACCAGAAAGATGCTTTTCTGTGGACGACAGTAGAAGTGGAAAATACTTCATCCGAAACGCAAAAGGGAAATTTGGTATGCGAAACCGCCGGAAATCGTTTGATTCTGCCGCTGACCCTTGCACCGAAAGAATTGCGTACAGCGTCTTTCAAGGAAATTACACTCAAAAATCCGCGTTTGTGGTGGCCTAACGGCATCGGAGAACAGGCTTTGCACGAAATGAAGATCTATTTCGAGATAAACGGTTCCGTGAGCGACAGTCAGGAATTTCGATACGGCATCCGCGAAATAACAAGCCTGAAAAGCCCGGACACCGGCGGACGAAAATTCTTTGTCAACGGTCAGCCGATTTACATTACGGGCGGTAATTATATTGCTTCCGATTGGTTGCTTCGCCTCTCTCCCGAACGCTACCGTGCCGAAGTGCGCTTTCATGCCGAAATGGACATGCGCATGATACGCGTTTGGGGAGGCGCTCTGCTGGAACGTCCCGAATTTTACGACGCCTGCGATGAATACGGCATACTGGTTTTTCAGGATCTTTGGGGCAGCGGCGATTGCAACGGGGCATGGAACGATCAGACCAAGGCGGATTCGCGCGAGCGGCGGTGGGAATATCCCGACAATCACGAACTTTTCCTCGCTTCGGTGGAAGATCAGGTGAAAATGATACGGAATCATCCGAGCCTCTGCTTCTGGTGCGGCGGCAACGAATGGCCGCTTGCCAAGGACATTGACGAAAAGTTGCACACTGAAGTCTTTCCCCGCCTCGACCCGGAACGGCTTTTCGTTTCCTATTCCACCGACACGCTTTTCACGCGCAACACCATCGGAGGCGTTGGCGACGGTCCCTACGGCATTCAGGAGCCGGAATGGTTTTTCACTTTCCGCTCGACGCCTTTCAATCCCGAAGCCGGTTCCGTCGGCTCTCCGGAAGTGGAAAGCATGCGCGAAATCATGACGGCGGAAGAACTGTCGCAATTCCCGCGTTCGGGACGGACAAGGAATGCTGCCTGGCAATACCACAAAGACTTGGGCTACGGCAACCAGTTGGAACGCTACGGTGAGGTGACGGACATCGAAACCTACTGCAAATATGCTCAAGTGGTGAATTACGACCAATACCGCTCTTTCATGGAAGGATGGGCTTCCCACCTGTGGGAATGGTACACCGGCATTTTGATATGGAAAACCCAGAATCCCTGGACAGCGCTCCGCGGACAGATGTACGACTGGTTCTTAGACGTAAACGCCTCTTTATATGGTATCAAGCAGGGCTGCGAACCGCTCCATGCCCAGTATAACATTGTAAATAAGCAAGTTGAATTAGTCAATACGGCTTTGGAAAATCACAAACTCAACGTTAATGCCCGGATATACAGCCGGGAAGGGGAAAAACTGTGGGAAAAAGAGGCTTCTACCGATATTGCCCCGAACAGCGTTTTGCGCCTGTTCGACATACCGGTTCCCGAAAAGGTGGAAGGCGTTTATTTCCTGCGCCTGTCGTTGGAGGAAGAAGGCAGGGAAGTGTCGCGACACATTTATTGGCTCACCACGCGCGAAAAAGATTACACGACGCTGACGCAGCTGCCCGCCTGCAAACCGGAAACGAATCTCTCGCTTCAAAAGCAAGATGGCGTTTATAAAGGCGTCGTCACACTGAAAACGCAAGACCGGATTTCGTTTTTCAACCGCATCAAGGTGTTCGACAAAAACACGGGCAAACGCATTCTTCCCGTGCATTATTCGGAAAACTACATCACCCTGACGCCCGGCGATAAACAGGAAATCAGTTTGGAATTTGCCTCATCGCTGCCATCCGGGCAAATCGAAATTGTGATTGACAGTTGGACTTCGGAAAGGATACGGTTAGAATAATAAAGTCTGAAATCGGATGGAGATTTGTGTGTTGTCAATGACAGAATTTTTTTTAACTTATAGGGTATAATCAATTGGATATCCGTATTTTATTCTGATATAAGGGGGGAATGTAATTTTCACAGGGCGTTGCCCTGCGCTATTGATTTATTCCTTTCGAGGAAAACTTGATAGTCCTGCCTCTTGGGAGGGTTACTACGAAGCAAGGATGGTTAAAGTGTGTAGTTTATTCCTGAATCTTCAACTTCCGTTTTCCCGATCATACGTTCACCCCAAAAAATAACCACCCTATCCTTCGAACACCTTTCCGATGGCGAGGTATTTGTAAATACCGAATTTGAACCTCAAACTTTGAACCTTGAACCTCAAACCTTAAACCTTTAATCCTCCGCTCTCACCGCAAACTCATGCCTCCCCGACCCCACGCGCCCCTGATACACAAAACCCTTTTCCTGAGGTAAATACACCTCTGCTTCCATATTGGCGGGAATGGAAATACGCATACTGAAAACGCCCGCTTTGTTTTGTATATCCACATGGATTTCGCCCTTGACGGTCGGAATTTTGGCTTTCACCCACTCCAAACCGGCAATTTGCGGTCGGATGCGCACAACGCCGAATCCGGGCGTAAGCGGCTCGACGCCAACGAGTTTTCGCGGTATGATATTCGCAGGCGCCGCTCCCCAGGCGTGATTCCAGTCCTGATTCGGCTTATATTTGTTATCCCACGCTTCCAACGTGATGGTCGAGCCTTCGCGAATCATATTATACCATCCCCGGTCGTCTGTTTTAGTCAGCATTTTAAGCGCATATTCCGCGTCATTTGCCTCATACAGAGCATCCAGCAAAAATTGAGAGCCATACACGCTGCAAGCCATCCCGCGCGAATGAATGAATTTGAGTACGCTTTCCCTATGATTATCAGGTACTAAACCAAAAGCCAGCGCAAACATGTTCCCGTGCAGCGAAGCATGCGTTTCTCCCACTCCATCCGTATAACAGCCTAAACGCCTGTTAAAGAACATTTTATTGTATAATTTATAAAAATGCTCCGTTTCGTTTTGAAAGTAAACAGCCTCATTATTAATGTTTAAATCCTTTGCAATCTGAGCCATCAATTTCAGCGATTCGTAGTGATAGGCATTGACGACGGCATTATAATCCGTAAAAACGAAGCCGTCGGATTCGCCTTTGGCGCCGAAACCGCCTGCCTGAGGCCAGTCCACAATATCGCGGATATCTCCCTTATAGTGAATGGATTGTTTGAAATCGTCGGTTTGTAAACCCGTTCGCGTACTGATCAAACCATTTTTCTCCCTCAAGGCAAGCAATGTTCGAGCTTTCAAAATATCGTAATTGGCTCTTAATGAGCGGCTATCGCCTGTGTACAGATAATCGTACCGGGCAATCATCACCGCCTGCAAAATCCATTCGGAGGGCCAGGTCGGATGCGCCAGCAAATATTCGGAGGTACGCCGCGCCATAGAATACTCTCTATCAACGCTATAATGACAAAGTTGGTTAATCAGCGCATCTGCTTCGTAGGGAATACGCTCCCGGTCGCCGTCCACGTAAATACCTGCAAATGAGGTTGCCCGGATGGAATATTTACACAATTCCCAAATTTGATTCAGTGTATCGTTGCTGCAACTAAATTCGGAAGCCTGATAATCAAACGGATAACTGACAGATTCGCGAATAATATCCGATTTTGTGAACGGTTTGTCATAGCCTTCTATCTCGCAATACCGAAACGGCAAGACTTCGCCGATATAATCGGGCATCAACACTGCCGCCGGACCGGTGTTTCGTTTGTCGGGTTCATTGATAATTCTGTATGTATGAACGCCTTGCAATAGCGGGATGGTATATTTTTTATACCGGATTGTTCCGGTCGGATTCCGGTCTATTCGTCCGTCCCGGACGGTTTCGCCCAAATGAATTGTTACCGTATCATGCTTTTTTTCAGAGGATAACGTTATTAATAACTGTCCGAATGCCGCTTTTCCGAAATCAACGTATGTCAAATTTTCTCCCTTATGTTGCAGTGCAACAGGCGTTTCCGAAGTTTTTTCCGGCGGATAGTATGCTGCGGCATATTCTTTCAATATTTTTGCCGTACGAAAAGCCTTAGTGTCAGACCATTCACCTTTCGGCGACAGATTGGTCATTGATTTCACCCGCCAAAAATACAATTGATCGGCTTCGAGTGGTTTGCCCGTATAATTGACTGCCGTTGATTGATTATCAGGAATTTCCCCGCTATCCCAAACATTTCCATTCAAAGAATCGGCTTTTCCGTAGGAATCCGATACGATGATATGATAGGCAGTTTGTTGAATATCAAGACCTTCTCCCTGAACTATCCAACTGAACGACGGATATTGCGAGCGGATTTCCGCATATTGCAATTGTTCCCGCGTACTGTCCGTCTGCCACACAGGAATGTTGGTTATAAAGCCGTTTTTCCAGGTTTTATCCGTATGTTCCAGCAAATCAGTCATCAATCCGTAAGGTTTCGCGGATTGTGAAAATGCGGAATCGGTCAAAACGATACCTATTAAAATCGTATAAATTAAAGATTTAACACTCATATTCTTCACCGGTTATTTTTCGGCGAAGATACGCCATTTTTCTTAAAAATCAAAAGTTGTTCATAATTTCTTACTTTTTTTGCTTGGCAAACAAAAATTTTCACTACCTTTGACATCCATATTTCAATATTTTAAACATTACTAACTAATTAATAAACAGGTATGAGAAAGTATTATTTTTTAATTGCAATTTTTTCTTTCGCTTTGACGGCGTCCTTTGCCCAAACGAAGAAATACACGTATGAAAGCGCACCCAACGACCCGTTGAATGTGCGGATTTACACCTTGGACAACGGCATGAAAGTTTATCTGTCCGTAAACAAGGACAAGCCTCGTATTCAGACGTTTATCGGCGTCCGTGTCGGTGGTAAAAACGATCCTGCCGAAACGACCGGTTTGGCGCATTATTTTGAACATCTGATGTTTAAAGGTACAAAAAGTTTTGGAACATCTGATTATGAGTCGGAAAAGCCTCTTTTAGACCAAATCGAATCGCTGTTTGAAACTTACCGGCAAACCAAAGATTCCTTAGACCGGAAAACGATTTATGCCACCATTGACAGTCTTTCGCAAGTAGCTGCAAAGATCTCAATTCCAAACGAATACGACAAACTGATGTCGGCAATCGGCGCACAGGGAACCAACGCCTTCACTTCGTATGACGTAACTGCCTACATGGAAGACATTCCCGCCAATGAGATTGAAAATTGGGCGATTATACAGGAAGAACGGTTTAACAACCCGGTAATCAGAGGTTTCCATACCGAACTCGAAACGGTTTATGAAGAATACAACCGCAGCCTCACCAGCGACGGCAGAAAGGTTTACGAGGCTGTTATGCAGGGACTTTTCCCGCATCATCCTTACGGAAAACAGACCGTTCTCGGAACGCAAGATCATCTGAAAAATCCGTCCATAACCAACATCAAAAATTATTACAACACTTACTATGTACCTAATAATATGGCTGTTATCATGGCAGGCGATTTCAATCCCGACGAGGTCATCGGAATCATTGACAACCATTTCGGCTCGATGAAATCAAAACCGGTGCCTCAGTTGAAAACCGATCAGGAACAGACTATTACAGAGCCGATTGTCAAAGAAGTTACAGGCATTGAAGCTGCCAACGTGTCCATCGCATTCCGCTGTCCCGCCGCCAATACGAAAGATGCGGCAATCCTTGAATTTATGGACTATTTGTTGACGAATGGCACCGCCGGTTTAATTGACCTCAATCTCGTTCAGAAACAGAAAGTGCTGCGCGCAGGCTCCTCGTCCAATCCGATGGCGGACTACAGCATTTTCCAGATGTACGGTACGCCCAAAGAGGGACAAACGCTTGGCGAAGTGAAGGATTTACTGCTCGGACAACTCGATTTGATCAAAAAAGGAGAGTTCGACGAGGAACTGATGCAGGCGGTTATCAATAATTTCCGGCTGGAACAGTACTATCAGAAACAGGAATATCGCTATGCGGCGCAACTGCTGCTCTACGCTTTTATAAACGGAACGGACTGGAAAGAGCAAGTGGATCGCATTGATTTCCAGTCGAAACTGACGAAGAAGGATATTGTAGATTTCAGCAATAAGTATCTGAATGACAACTATGTAATTGTTTACAAACGGCAGGGACAACCCGATGACAAGAAAATTGACAAACCGGTCATCACGCCGATTCCGACGAACCGCGACTCTGAAAGCGATTTCCTGGCAAAAATCAAATCGCGCGAGGTAAACCCCATTGAACCGGTATTTGTGGATTACTCCAAAGACTTGATAATCAGCAAGATTAAGAAAGACGTTCCGCTGCTTTACAAACAAAACGATACCAATCCGCTGTTTGGTCTCTACTATGTTTTTGAAATGGGCAACGACAACGATAGGGAACTCGGCACCGCGTTCAGATACTTGAGTTATCTCGGAACTTCCACAAAATCAGCCGAACAAATCAAAAGCGAACTCTACAAACTGGCTTGCTCCTTCGGCGTGCAGGCGACGGGAGACCGCGTATATGTTTATGTATCAGGACTTAGCGATAACTTTGACAAAGCGCTCGCGTTGCTGGAAGAACGTCTTGCCGACGCCAAAGCCGATCCGGAAGTTTACAACAATCAGGTCGCTGATATTTTGAAACAGCGCGCCGACAGCAAACTGAATCAGTCGGCAAACTTCAATGCCTTAATGACTTACGCGAACTGGGGACCCAAATCGTCGTTTACCAACATCGTTTCCGAACAGGAATTGAAAGCGCTCAATCCCGAAGAATTGGTGAACAAGACAAAGAATCTCAAAAATCTGAAACACAAGATTTTATATTACGGTCCCTTGACCGAAAAACAGGTTGTCGAGAAACTGAATCAGAACCATGCGCTGGGCGAAACGCTGAAAGACGTTCCGCAACCCGTTAAATATGAGCAACAAACCGTGGATAAACCCAAAGTCCTGTTAGCCAATTACGACTCTAAACAGTTGTTAATGTCCATGTTGCATACCGGCGCAAAATTCGACAAAACGATCGAAGTCGAGAGAAACATGTACAACAATTATTTCGGCGGCGGCATGAATGGCATTGTGTTTCAGGAGATTCGCGAAGCGCGCGGGCTTGCCTACACCGCTTTCGCCTCCTATCAACGCCCCGGAAAACCCTATTACGCCTATACGTTAATGACTTACATCGGCACGCAAAACGACAAAATGAAAGACGCGATTGATGCTTTCAACGATATTTTGAACAATATGCCCGAATCCGAAAAGGCTTTCAACATCGCTAAAGAGAGCATTTTGACCAACATACGTACCGGCAGGGTGATTCGCGAAGATGTTCTCTGGAATTATTTGGACAATCAGGAATGGGGTTACACGACCGATCCGCGCATCGAAATGTTCCGGAAAATTCCGTCGCTCACGTTGAAAAACGTCAAGGATTTTCAGTTGAAATACATTAAGGATAAGCCGCTTACGTATTGTATTCTTGGCAATCTGAAAGATTTGGATATGAGTATTCTTGAGAAACTGGGTCCCATCACCACCCTTTCGCAGGAAGAAATCTTTGGTTATTAACCGTTTAATCTGTAGAGGCAAGACGATTGTCTCGCCTCTACATTTTTATACAAATAATTGATATGCAATGAATTATTTTATAAAATACGACAGTCCGGTCGGGACGGTTCGCATCACGGAAAACGGTGCGGGAATTACGAGTATTGAATTTCCCAAGAGTCAGAAATATATCGCCGCCGAAGAAAAAGAGACGCCGCTTTTGAAAAAGACAGTCAAGCAGTTAGCCGAATATTTCGCCGGAAAAAGAAAAGAGTTTGACCTTCCGCTGCACCTGAGCGGAACGACGTTTCAAACGCACGTCTGGCGAAAATTGATGGAAGTTCCGTACGGCGAAACCCGTAGTTACAAGCAAGTTGCGGAGGCGGCGGGCAATCCGAAAGCCTCGCGGGCAATCGGACTGGCGAACAATCGCAACCGGATTCCCATCCTGATTCCCTGCCACCGAATCATTGGCGCCGATGGCTCGCTGACGGGCTATGCAGGCGGTCTGGATACCAAAAAATTTCTGCTCGATTTGGAAAGAAAATTTGCACAATAACATCATATTGAAGGATTTATGACAGAAAAAATTCGTTTTCACAAAATGCACGGAGCCGGCAACGATTATATTTACGTCAATGTAATCGAAAATCCGCTCCCCAATCCGCACGAAAAAGCCGTTGAATGGAGCAAATATCATTTCGGAATCGGTTCCGACGGCTTGGTTTTGATTGATAAATCGGACATTGCCGACTTTAAGATGCGCATTTTCAACGCCGACGGCTCGGAAGCCATGATGTGCGGAAACGCGGTGCGCTGTATCGGTAAATACACTTATGAACAGGGACTTACCGACAAAACGACCCTAACGCTCGAAACACTGTCAGGTATCAAAATCATTCGGTTGCACGTCGAAAATGGCGCTGTAAAAACAGTTACCGTGGACATGGGCGTCCCGGAAGTTGAAAACAAGGATATGGAATTGATTGTCAATGGAAAAACGTTTGTCGGCACGAAGGTTTCCGTCGGAAATCCGCATTTTGTGATTTTCGTTGACGACATTCATACGGTTGATTTACACGATGTTGGACCCATTATCGAAAATAATCCGGTTTTTCCGGATCGCACCAACGTCGAATTTGTGGAAGTCAGGGACAACGGACATGTACGTATGCGGGTTTGGGAACGCGGTTCCGGTATCACAATGGCTTGTGGAACAGGAGCTTGTGCTACATTAGCAGCATGTGTTTCAAAAGGCAAAACCGACAAAACGGCAGTTGTGGAAATGGACGGCGGCAGTCTGACAATCGAATGGGACGCCAACCGGCACATGCAAATGACGGGAAATGCCGTTACGGTTTTTGAGGGAGAGATCGAAGCATCAGAAAGAACATCCATAAAATGATTGAAATTTCGTTTATGAAAAAAGAAATTTTATACTTTATGTTCTTTGGTCTCATTGCGACCAATATTCATGCACAAAAGGAGACCGTCAAAATTGGAAATGTAGAATGGGCGACTTGCAATGTAGGAGCAGAAAAACAGACTGATTACGGCTCTTTCCTGACCTGGGACGAGGCGCAAAAATCTTGTCCCGAAGGATGGAGGCTCCCCAAAAAACAGGAATATGATGATTTGATAAAACAGTTTGACGGCGGCGTTTGGTGGACATTGGACAGCGTAGAAGGTCGCCAATTCAATGAAATCGGAGAAGAAGGAAAAGGTTTGTTTTTCCCCGCAGGCGGATTCAAAGAACCTTCTTCCGATTCGATTCAATATCAAAAAACTTGTGGACCCTATTGGACCGAAACTGATTTCGATGATTCGTTCGCCTTTTACTTATACACTTTTGCCAACGGAAGTTTTACAACTTTGGGCGACAATCATTATGGCAAATCGTACAAATTTATGGTTCGCTGCGTTAAATCGGAATAAATTTAACATTTAAAAATAATGAATCTCCGTATAAACGCCTAAAATAATGCAGTAAATGAATCCAAAGGATTCAAATATTTATAGAAAACAAAATTCGAGTTAATATACGACTCCGAAGGAGTCGAACAGAGGTTGAATATAACATTTTCTATAAACATACAATCCCGTTGGGATTGAAAAGAAGTTTTAGTATAAATAGGAATATACATATAAAAAATATATAAATATGGAACAGAAATATTGCCAAAGTTGCGGTATGCCTTTAACCGAATCAAGTTTGTTTGGGACGAATAAAGACCTGACAGTCAATGATGAATATTGTATCTATTGCTTCAAGGACGGAGCATTTACGCAGGATTTGACGATGGACGAAATGATTCTCCATTGCGCTCAATTTGTGGAAGAATTTAACCGGGATTCCGAACAGAAAATGACCAAAGAAGAAGCCATTGCCCAAATGAAAATGTATTTTCCCCAACTGAAACGCTGGATAAATAATTGATAATCAGTATGGAATGTGAAAATCTGGAGGAAGTCCGCCATAACATTGACAGAATTGATGGTGAAATCATCCAACTTATTGCCGAGCGAGGCGCTTACGTCAGGCAGGCAGCCCGGTTTAAGAAAGACGGGGAGGATGTGAAAGCCCCGCAAAGAGTCGAAGCGGTCGTACAAAAAACGCGACTTCTCGCCGCACAACACGGCGCCAATCCCGATATGATTGAAAAACTGTACAGAGACATGATAGAGGGATTCATTCGGCTGGAAATGAATGCTTTCCAAGAAAACGGGTAATTATCTGAAATCTTAAAAAATAATCAAAATGCCAAGAGCAACAACAAAAAAAGATCTGCAAACTGCCGCCAATGAGCAGTTTGACAAGTTATGGAAACTCATTGATTCCATGAGTGATGAACAACAAAATGCTACATTTGCCGGCGAAATGGCTTCGGCAGGCAAGGAAATGCACTGGAGTCGGGACAAAAACGTGCGCGACGTACTTGTGCACCTCTACGAATGGCATCAACTGTTGCGAAACTGGACTTATGCCAACCGCAACGGTGCGGCGAAGCCTTTTCTTCCCGAGCCGTATAACTGGAAAACGTATCCCGCCATGAACGTCGAATTTTGGAAAAAACATCAAAATACGCCGTTGATTGACGCAAAACGGATGCTAAAGGAAAGCCACAAGGAAGTAATGGCGCTGATTGAAACTTTTTCCGACAATGAATTGTTTGCCAAGAAAACGTTTGTCTGGACAGGCTCCTCAACTTTGGGAGCCTACTGTGTTTCAGCGACTTCAAGTCATTACGACTGGGCGATCAAGAAATTAAAAATACATATCAAAACGGGTAATAAATAGTGAAATGACGCCTTGAATGGGCGTAATTATTGAATTTCAGCCTTTCATTTCCGGAAAGTTTCTAAAAGACTTGACATAACTTGAAAAAAAATTGTAATTTTGCAGTCCCATAGAAACAGAAAAGCAATGGAAGAAAAAGCAATCAGTAAAGTAACGAGCGACAAAATAAGTTTCATAACTTACATTGTACCTGAATTTGCGGCAGCATACAAAATGAATGTTCAGGACGCATTTTTCTACCTCAAAAAATATGGCGGGTGGAATTTTCTCAATCAGTATTGGAAAGCGTTGCATACCGCCAATCCGTTTCATACGGTAGATTATCTGTATCGAATTTGCTATCAAAACGGAGGATTACGGTAATGCAGGTTTTTCACGGCAGTTATACAGAGATAGAAACATTACTGTTGAACGAATTAAATTCAAGCAAATGAAAAATATAAAAGTTTTAACACAAGTCCTATTCATTTTATTTTCAGCGGTTTGTTACGGTCAGTCCAAAGAACAGAAAATTGAAAGTATCCTGAATACGGGAGGAAATCTGGACGCTTTCCGGTCTGTTTTTGAATCCAGAATCAGCGTTTTAAAATACAATGCGAACGAAGAAGACAGCATAAAATTGGCTGAAATCGAGCGGAAGATAACAAAAGAAGTCATAACGGAAAGATTTATAACAGTTTATAAGGAATTTTTCTCTGACAGCGAGATTGATGAAATATATCGTTTTTTTAATTCCCAAACAGGGAAAAAATTGATAGACTCTGTGGACATTTTTGCGGACAAAATCAACGAAAATTTCAAGGATATTATGGATGAAATAAAAACGCTGGAAGACAAGATGTATGATTATCAGGAAGATGAAGAAGAAACGGAATTGTATCCTGAAGACATGGAAGATGCGGAAGAAACGGCGTTTGTCCCTACAGATAAGGAAGATGGGTTCTATGCCGTCATTTCATTTCCGGAAGGAACGACCGAAGAAGACGGTTTGAAAGAGATGACGCTTGGCGACGAGCCGGAAATCGGAATAGATGATATTTCCGGTGCGGAACGGGCTTATAGCGAATGGGGTATGGCGGTGATTAATATCCAGTTAACGGAAGAAGGCACGGAGAAATTCAAAGTCTTGACGGAGAAAAATATCGGGAAACGCATTGCAATCATCCTTGATAAAAAAATTGTTTCCGCACCGGTGGTTACAGGTGTGATTGCGGAGGGAAAAATCCAGATAAGCGGAATGGGAACTCTGCAGGAAATGGATGAAATAGTGGATATGCTGAATAGAAATAAGTAAAAAAACAATATAAAATTATGGCATCAGTAAATGAATATTTTTTGAAACTGGCTGATAATTATCTGTTTTCGGATATCGCTAAAAAGGTAAATGCCTACAAGGCGGCGAATCCGAAGGCAAAAGTCATCAGCCTCGGCATCGGCGACGTTACGCTACCTTTGCCCAAAGCCGTCTGCGACGCGATGCACCGGGCGGTGGATGACATGTCGAAAGCGGAAACTTTCAGGGGCTACGGTCCCGATCACGGCTACCCTTTTCTGGTGGAAGCCATTATTAATCAGGAATTTGCGGCGCGCGGTATTTCGCTCGAAACAGGTGAAGTCTTTGTGAGCGACGGCGCCAAAAGCGATACCGGCAATATCGGCGACATTTTGGGACGCGATAACAGCGTGGGTATCACCGATCCCGTCTATCCCGTGTACATTGATACCAACGTGATGGCGGGTCGCACGGGTGCGCTCGAAGGCAATCGGTGGAGCGACGTCGTCTATATTCCCTGCACGGCTGAAAACGGTTTTGTACCCGAACTTCCATCGAAAAAGGTTGATATTCTGTATCTTTGCTATCCGAATAATCCTACGGGAACAACGCTGACCAAATCTGAACTGAAAAAATGGGTGGATTATGCGTTGAAAAACAACGCCCTCATTCTGTTTGACGCCGCCTACGAGCGATATATCCAAAATCCCGAAATTCCCCATTCGATTTACGAAATTGAAGGGGCGAAAAAAGTGGCGATCGAATTCCGAAGTTTCTCAAAAACAGCTGGTTTCACGGGTGTTCGCTGCGGTTACACGATTGTGCCGAAAGAACTGAACGGTTTTATGTCGGGAGGTAAGGAAGTGTCGCTCAACAGTTTATGGGGCAGACGGCAATCCACGAAATTCAACGGTACAAGTTACATCACGCAACGCGGCGCGGAAGCCATTTTCACGCCCGAAGGCGCTGCGCAGGTGAAGGAAAATATTGATTACTACATGACTAACGCTCGCCTGTTGAAAAAAGGATTGCTCGAATCGGGCATAGAAGTATTCGGCGGCGACAACGCTCCGTACATCTGGATAAAAACGCCGGGCAACATGCCATCCTGGACGTTTTTTGAACAATTACTGTCTAATACACAGATAGTTGGAACTCCGGGTGTCGGTTTCGGTCCGAGCGGTGAAGGCTATTTCCGGTTTACCGCCTTCGGAACGCGCGAAAACACGGAAGAAGCGTTGGAACGGTTTAAAAAGTGGCTTGTTTTTTAGTGTGTAGTGATTAGAGTTTAGAGTGTGGTTAATAATTCACAATAAAATGTCAAATTTAAGATTTAGAATTGTAGAAAAGGCTTTTGAGAAAAAAGCCATTAAGGTTGAAAGTCCGGGTTCGCCGTCGGAATATTACGGTTCGCTGGTTTTTAACCGCGAGAAAATGTTCCGATATATGCCTCAAAAGGCTTATAAAGACCTTGTTAATGTCATTGACCGGGGCGCGTCGCTGACGGTTGAAACGGCAAATATCGTCGCCGAAAGCATGAAAAAATGGGCGATCGAAAACGGCGTTACGCACTACACGCACTGGTTTCATCCCCTCACCGAAGGCACGGCTGAGAAGCACGACGCTTTCATCGAGCACGACGGCAAGGGAGGCGTGGTGGAAGAATTGTCGGGCAAACTCCTTCTGCAACAGGAGCCTGACGCATCGAGTTTTCCCAGCGGCGGCATTCGCAGCACGTTCGAGGCGCGCGGCTATACGGCTTGGGATCCTTCGTCGCCGGCGTTTATCGTGAATGATACACTTTGTATTCCAACTATATTTATCTCATACACAGGTGAATATCTCGATTACAAGGCGCCCCTGCTCAAAGCGCTTGACGCGGTGGACAAGGCTGCCGTGGAGGTTTGCAAATATTTCAATCCCGACGTGAAAAAAGTTCACGCCTATCTCGGCTGGGAACAGGAGTATTTCCTTGTAGATGAGGGACTTTATGCCGTCCGTCCCGACCTGGTATTGACCGGACGCACCTTGATGGGGCACGAAAGCAGCAAGAATCAGCAATTGGAAGACCATTATTTCGGCGCTATCCCGTCGCGTGTGATGGAATTTATGAAAGAACTTGAAATTGAGGGTTATAAATTGGGAATCCCGCTGAAAACCCGTCATAATGAGTGTGCGCCCAACCAGTTTGAAATTGCGCATATCTACGAGGAATGTAATCTGGCTTCCGACCATAACCTGCTGACTATGGCGCTGATGCGAAAAGTTTCCCGCAAGCACGGTTTTCGCGTCCTGCTGCACGAAAAGCCTTTTGCAGGCATCAGCGGATCGGGTAAACACAATAACTGGTCACTGGGCACCGACACCGGCATCGGGCTTTATTCACCGGGCAAGACTCCCGAAGAAAATCTCCGTTTTCTCACTTTCGTTATCAATACGTTGATGGCGGTGTATCGCCACAACGGACTGCTCAAGGCGAGCATCGCTTCGGCGACCAACGCCCACCGTCTCGGCGCAAACGAGGCTCCTCCCACGATTATTTCCAGTTTTCTTGGAAAAACTGTTTCGGAAGTACTTGACAGTCTGGAGAAAACAAAAGTCAGCAAATTGAGTATTGAAGGCAAGCACGGTTTCAAAATGAGTATTCCGCGCATCCCCGAACTGTTCATTGACAACACCGACCGCAACCGTACCTCGCCGTTTGCCTTCACCGGCAACCGTTTCGAGTTTCGCGCCGTCGGCTCGTCGGCAAACTGCTCTCCGGGTATGATGGTACTGAATGCCGCTGTGGCTGAGCAACTTGTCATCTTCAAAAAGGAAGTGGACGCGCTGATCGAAAAAGGCAAGGAGAAATTTGAAGCCATCCTCGAAGTTCTCAAAAAATACGCCACGGAATGCAAGCCCGTGCGCTTTGAAGGCAACAATTACAGCGAAGAATGGCTGGAAGAAGCCGGAAAACGCGGTCTCGACCGTGAAACGAGCGTCCCGCTGATTTTCGACAGTTACCTGAAAAAATCCACGATACATCTCTTTGATTCACTGGGTATTATGTCTGAAAAGGAACTCGAAGCCCGCAACGAAGTGAAATGGGATACCTACACGAAAAAAGTGCAGATTGAAGCCCGCGTGCTGGGCGACCTGGCGCTCAATCACATCATTCCCGTTGCTACGCGCTATCAGTCGCTACTGATTGACAATGTGGCGAAACTCAAGGAACTGTTTGATACCGAGACGTATAAAGAGTTGGCCAAGGTTAATCTTTCGCTCATCGAAGAAATCGCCACCCACGTCGTAGCGATAAAAAGACTCGTGGATGAAATGGTAGATAACCGCAAGGCGTCCAACAAGATAACCCATGAACGGGAAAAAGCAATTGCCTATCACGACCGGATAGCGTCCATGTTTGACACGATTCGCTATCATATTGACAAACTGGAACTTATCGTGGATAATGAAATGTGGCCCCTGCCGAAATACCGGGAACTTTTGTTTATTCATTGAGGATTAATTGTTTCGTATTTTCATGAATAAATCACGTCATGGCGGGCTTGATCCGCGATGACGGCGACGAACAACTAATAAAAATTTCATAACATTTCCAGAGCGAAAGTACGGCACTTGCGTTCCCGTTTGATTTTTTGAAATAATTGCTTGAGAAACAAAAAAAATGCTTATCTTTGCACCAAAATTGGTAATAAAACTTTTTAATTCATTAATAATATGTACATTGAGAAAATTGTAGCCCGCGAAATACTGGATTCGCGCGGTAATCCGACCATCGAAGTTGATGTGTTGTTGGAATCAGGGATTATGGGACGCGCCTCAGTGCCGTCAGGTGCCTCAACAGGCGAAAACGAAGCGCTCGAATTGCGCGACGGCGACAAAAAACGCTATCTCGGTAAGGGAACGCTGAAAGCTGTGGACAATGTAAATCAGAAGATTGCGCCCGCCCTTATCGGTATTTCCGCGCTGGAGCAACGCCGTATTGACAAAAAAATGCTCGAATTGGACGGCACGCCGACCAAATCGAATCTCGGCGCCAACGCCATCCTCGGCGTTTCGCTCGCAGTAGCCAAAGCAGCAGCCAATTACCTGGATATCCCGTTGTACCGGTATATCGGGGGCACGAACACATTCGTATTGCCCGTTCCGATGATGAATATCATCAACGGAGGCTCGCATAGCGACGCACCCATTGCTTTTCAGGAGTTTATGATTCGTCCCATCGGCGCTCCTTCCTATCGCGAAGGGTTGCGCATGGGCGCAGAAATATTCCATTCGCTGAAGAAAGTGCTGCATGACAGAGGATTAAGCACGGCTGTCGGTGACGAAGGCGGCTTTGCTCCCGGATTAAAAGGAACGGAAGATGCACTCGAATCCATCTTAACCGCCATTAAAGCAGCAGGTTACGAACCCGGAAAAGACGCAACTATCGGCTTGGACTGCGCCGCTTCGGAATTTTACAAGGACGGCGTCTATAACTATGCCAAATTTGAAGGCGAAAATGGCAAAAAACGCACTTCCGACGAGCAAGTGGCTTATCTGGAAGAACTTATCAACAAATATCCGATTGATTCCATCGAAGACGGTATGAGCGAAAACGACTGGGACGGCTGGAAAAAACTGACCGACCGCATCGGAAACCGTTGCCAACTCGTTGGTGATGACGTATTTGTAACAAATGTTGAATTTCTTGCGAAAGGAATTGCAATGGGTTGTGCAAACTCCATTCTCATCAAGGTCAATCAAATCGGCTCGCTGAGCGAAACACTCGACGCCATAGAAATGGCTCATCGTCACGGATATACGACCGTTACGAGTCACCGTTCGGGCGAAACCGAAGACGCCACGATTGCCGACATCGCCGTTGCCACCAACAGCGGTCAAATCAAGACCGGCTCCTTGAGCCGCAGCGACCGTATGGCAAAATACAACCAACTGCTCCGCATCGAGGAAGAATTGGG
>JAITMT010000058.1 GCA_031277235.1 Tannerella sp. | reverse complement strand
CGAACATCCATTCTATAAATATGCAATCCCTTCGGGATTAAAACTTGATAACCCCCGTTCCCAAATAGGGTAGGGTGGCTGCTTCTCCCCTCTCCTGTGGAGAGGGGCAGGGGAGAGGTCCTGTATTTCAAACCTCATTTTCACCCAATTTAATAAACAGGACGACCTCAGTAGCCGATGGATTATCCTCACCACCACCTCATTACCTCATTTTTATTGGTTTTTTGCCGCCATCAATTGAATGAGGTTAAAATATATGTCCTATTTTCTTGCTACTGAGGTTTTTTAGGTCTGTAAAATCAGGTTTTAATCCGCTCTTAAAATAAAAACTTGATAACCCCCGTTCCCCAATAGGGTGGGCTGGGTACTTCTCCCCTCTCCTGTGGAGAGGGGCAGGGGAGAGGTTGAAAGGCAGAGGTTAAAAATTTCCGTTTTTTTGGAAATCACAATAATTTTCCGTACTTTTGCCCTGCTTTTTGAAAAATCACTTATGGCAAATAACTATCACAACAACAGCAACAACAACCAGCAGCGTCCAAGGACGCAAAACGTGCTGGAAGCGCTTTTCACGAATGCCGTTAACTCGCTGGAAGGCAGATCCGTCAGCGGCTTCAAGATTCAGTTCGACCTGAACACCGGCGAGGTGCAGGTATATGACGACCGGGAAACGCTGCTCGCCAAAAATGTCATTTTCGACTGGGCGAACCGTCCGGTGAAGGATTTGAGCCAGTGCAAACAGCAGACGAACTCCATCCGCGTCGCCCTCATCGAACTGAAACGCAAAAATTTCTTCGATAACCCCTTGATTGCGTACCCTTTCACGGTGTCGCTCACGGACGAAAATTTTATGGAAATAGAAAAAATTTTCATGCTCGGAGACAGCGAATACATACCCGAAGGACGGCTGATGAAAAATTTAGAGCAGGAATTGCAAAATTTTTATAAAAAACTTTTGGAAGATATAGAATAATCCGTATCTTTGCAAAGCCAGAGAGAATATTTTTAGAGATTAAGGATTGATAACATGTTGATAATCGGAAAGATAACCAAATAAAATGTCGCCGAAATGGCTCAGTTGGTAGAGCAATTCATTCGTAATGAATAGGTCGCCGGTTCGAGTCCGGCTTTCGGCTCTCTTTTATTGGTCGGCAGTTTTTAGGCGGTAGTCCGCAGTCAATAGAAAAGTGAAGAGAAAAAAGATTTGGAATATTCTTAAATGTGCGCGTGTACAATAATAATATATATAGAAAAAAATAAAAAAAGTGAAGAAGAGTGAAAAATACTGTAGCGATGCCGGAAAGGCGTCTCTATATCAAAAATGGAGGAGAAAAGGACGGATATGAACGAAAGAACAGAAGATGTAATCCAAAGTCGCGGTTTTGTACAGAAAAGCGGGGTTTTGGATAAGAAAGCCGGGAATGTTGAAAAAAAAGATAATTTTCTGATGCGCGATTGGAAAATTGTACGTAATTTTGTACCGATGTATCATGGTTTGTAATGAACTGTAGTATGCGGAAAGAGACAAGAATGAAAAAACAATTATATAGATAAAATTATTATTAATTTAAATTAAAAAAAGATTATGAACAAAAAGATTTTTACTTTGTTAGCAACTGCGTTTTTGCTGTTATCAACGGCATTCAGCGCAGACGCTGCGATCATCGGGGGCACTCGTGCTATCGGTGATACAGTGAGAACGCTTAAGGAGAACGCTAATATGGGTATGTACCATATTAGGATCGACTCGGTTTATTGGCCGAACCCTTGCGCCAGCCCTGGCCCGGCTGCATACCATTGGGTTAGTGTCCCGTATGATGCAACCTGGGGTAACTGGAATGATATCTGTGGAGATCCTAATGCAGGTCCATTGGGGCTTTGGAAAGGTGGACCGAACAAAAATTATGACAATGGAGACACCCTTGTTTTGGCTGTTACGGAGGACGGAAGGATCATTCCGGTCAGTATTAATGATTTGCGCGGGACGCCGGATGCCACTTTAACTGACTTGCAATCTACGATGTGGTGTATTGATATTAAAGATGAGGCCGATTTGGGACAATGGCCTACTTTCCATTTTACCAATAAGATATTTGCCACGGAACTGGATATGACCGTAGGAGAGGCTTATGTTACCCCAGGTGAAAAGGGTTGGCTGTTTTCTCCTTCCTATGACGACGGGCAACTGGAACATTCAGAGCCGCTTTACCGGACCGGTACTAGCGGAAATTATCTTGTGCTTGTGTATGACTTTGCTTCACGTGGTATTAGGGTGGTAAGTGTTCCTATAAGCGATTTTATAGCCGGAAACGTAGCCGGCATGTTGAAATTCACAATTATGCAGGTAGCACCTTACGTGTTGGACGCGGAAGCATTTAATACGATGTTCGGCAATGATATGTCGGGGGATCCGCAAACTTTGAAGTTTGATCCGGCGCCCAATTCCACAGAAGTTGAGAATCCATTTGGCAAACCTTTAAAGGCAAGGCCGGGAGACACCGGTAAGACCGGATATTTGAATGTTGCGGTGAATGGTAATTTTAATAACAACATAATTTATAACAGGATGAATACTAGTGATGAATCTCTGTTATATTATAATCTGGATGGCGTAAAAAATCCTAGATTTTTTGATACGGGGCTTCCAACCAACGCGAATAATTATAATGATGAGTACCGTTTTGTATATTTCCCGTCGGACGACAGTTTGGTGATCAATGCTTATGAGGTATGGCATTCCAATAGCGATGTTTTTGTGGATGGACCTCATCGGGATAATTTCAATTATTTATCCGATGGTTCCTCAGCGCCCCTGTATTACGGATTATACAATGAAAAAATCCTGAATACCTTGATTATACGCCGTCAAGACTTGTACGGCAAGACGGGAGGACAAAGTTTGATGACTATCGGAAAGGCTCCTGCAAATTCGAAAATATCTTTAGAGATCAACTGTACGGAAATCATTGCCGGCATGAAGATAGAACCCGGCGTTTATACGATTTGGGATGACAGAGGCAGAATTTTGGGTGTAAGAATTTACAACGGTTCGCTGGCTCCGCAATGGATAGAATTGGCAGAAGGCGAATGTCCGGACAGGATTCCGTCCTATCAGTGGGTTATCGAAAAGGCTAATAGTAATAGCCGTTCAACGACAAACAAAATAAATATTACCAACCGCGAATTTGGTAATTTGTTTGTGCAAGGTAATAGCGGTCCGAGACTGGTTAGCATGACCAATGTTTTGGTCCAAGCCGGTTCAACTCCACGCTCCATATTCCAGAATCAATCGGGTTTATTTACTTATGGACCTTTCGCGGGAGGAATCATTACGGGTGAACTTCAACCGATCATCTATGGAAGAGTTGCAGGACAGTACCTGACACAGGATGTTCCAGCCGGCTGTAAGGTCAAAGAGTCTCAAAGCGGCTTCAGAGCGGTACCGACGCAATATACGTCGAATGAACATTTGGGTTACAAATGGTTCAGAGTAGATAATAGTCCGGGTAGTGTGAACTTCATGAAGTCCGACAATTGGATGGACAATGGCAAATACAGGCTGGGTATGGACCACAATGCTTTTGCATTCAACTATTTCAGTTACATTTCGGAAGATTTCTATATCAATCAGGAAGGCAGTTATGATGATTCCATTTTGGTTGTGGATCGCAGAAAAGATGCCGGCTTCCGGCTCCAACTGGCAGAAAGCCTGCGGAATGGAGGCTATCTGGAAGAACCGTTCGGTTATCCCACATTGAGTGCTCCCAGACGTTATAATGCGGGAGTTCCCGGAACCAATACTAATGGAACACAAAGAACAGTTGTACAGGATGTTGCACAACTGAAACGCTTCTACTACCAGATGAAGATTGCCGATTTCTATACCTATAGAGATCAGTTGACCGAACAATACGTCGTATTGAAAGGCGCTCATGTACTTGGAGATCCTTCGGATCTGAGAAATGCGTTGAAATACGGTTTGGCTGATGCTGTTAACGGAGATGCGAAAATGAATCCGTTTGACTTTGCGAACGTATATCTCCGCGAGACCTATTTCCTGGTAAGACCTTCGAGACCCGGAGATGAAGAAAGAAGCAGTCTGGACACATCCCGCAGAGTATATTATGCCATCATGGACCGCATCGAGTCTGCCCAAATTCCCCTATTGAAAGATTTTGGTCTGGAAGTATCCGATACCCTGGCTCCGGACGACAAGGCAGCCAATACTTACGGTCTTGTAGTTTTCAGCGTGGACGACGCCAACGCGTTCATCAAGGCGCAGGGAAGAACCGTATCTTCCGCTCGCGTATCCACTTTTGCACTGGAAAATATGCAATATGACCTGTACAGAAGATTGAACAGTTGGAAAAATGACATCAACGAGGATGCTTTCGACTACGAAAAGAAGATGGATGTAATTAACGGCGTATCTACCGATAAGGGCTTGGATGCTCCGAAGGTGATGAGAATCATGAGACAGAACTATACGAAAGAATATATGTATGAAAGCGGTATTGCTTCCGTTACATACAATCAGAAGAAGATCAACTTCTTCGGCGTATCGAATGAAGCGCAAAATCCGGAAACTTCAGTGGCTCTTGACGGCTTCCATAAATTCGATTACAACCTGTTTATTGACACGGCGTTTATCAACCGTGGCACAGGTCCCATCAAACCGCAATACATGATTGCTGTCGGTATAGATACCGGATATGTAAAATATAGAGACCGTGCTCTGGACTGCTGTACTACAGTAGTTGATACATTGTATCCTAATTATACCTACGGACGTTATCTGATCAATGCAACCGACTCTGCCCGCTTCCCCGGAAGCAACGGCGCTTACTCGACTATCGTCAGAGACGATGATTATGTATCGCGTACCGGCGGCGCCAACGTTTCTTACGATCGCCTGGTATTTGTGCCGGCTATTCACGATTACAAATACGACCGCCTGTACATATTGAGCCAACTTGAGGCTAAATTGAAAGGAAACGACTGGTATGTGAGAGACGGAGACAGCGTCTGGTATGATATTGAAAAGTTGAATGACTATGTCAAGGCGACTACATTGAAGCCGAGATTACCTTTGAATAGCAATGAATATGCCGATTTCTACCAGTTTAGTACTTGGGATAACAATCACAATGACGTAACCTTCTCGTTGCGCTTTGACGAACCGAGATGGAAGAATGTCAATCCTGCTACGGGTGAAGGCGGTACGGAAGGCGGTATTGATACCCGTGAAAAAAGTTTCCGGATTGAATCGGAAACAGCACAACGCAATCCTTACGGCAATCCGAAGATTGCCCCGCTACAGGGAGGTTGGGTGATGCTTCACAACGGTATCGCCGTATTGAGCCGCACTTCCTATGAAGATGATATCCAGCAGGGAGAAATCTTCAATATCGAACCGGCGAAGGAACATGTTGCTTACGGCTATGACCCCGTATCCAACGCGGTTGTCGGCGGCGTGCAGGTGATTGCCGGCAGCGAATCCGTAACGATTCTGAATGCAAGCGGCAGGAACGTAACAGTAACGAATCTTTTGGGTCAGACAGTCGTCAGGACTGTATTGACAAGTGACAATGCAACCGTGAAGGCTCCCAAGGGCGTAGTGGTTGTACAGGTTGAAGGTGAAAAAACTGTTAAGGCGATTGTTAAATAAATAATATTTCAATACATTCTTTTCCGATAGAGCAGTATCCCCGTTTCGGGGACTGCTTTCCGGGAAAGGAAAAATGAAAAAAAGGAAAATTATTAAAATAAAAAAATATATGATTATGAACAAAAAGATTTTCACTCTGTTAATGGGAGTCGTTTTAGCAATCGGCTCTGCGTTCACGGCAAGTGCGCAATGGCTCGGAGCTACACCAACCGTGTATGGAAACAAGGCGGGTAACGCTGTGGCCTTTCACGACACTTTGCGTGCTGATTCGGTAAAATTCTTTGCGCCGACGACGGATGGAAGAGTTGACAAGTATGTATTGAGCGTTACGGGTATTGCGAACGCGACACCCGACGTTGCAGCTGCGTTTCCTCTCCTGGATATAAATAACCCGGCGTATAGAACGGTACCTTCAAGGCAATTGTCTTATGCATTGTTTGTTGATGCAGGCGGATACTTGCGTATGGAGACGGTTGCCAACCTGGACAACAACACAGGTCAATATGACTTTAACAAATTGGAAGACAGCGAGTATTCTGATAAATTTGAAGCCATGCAGAGAATGTTGTGGTGCGGTACGGTTCGTGACCTTGGTGCTTCAGGCGGAGGCGGCATAGCGGGTTCAAATGTGGTATTCAACTTTACCAACATGAAGACCAAACTGGCTTTGCAGTCGCCTTCACCCGCAAGCGGGGATGATAAATGGAATATGGATGGTTTTGAACCGGCTCTTGATGGAAACAATCGCCATATTTATGTCAATAGCAGCCCCAATGACGGTTTGGGTATTAATTTGGCTGAAACAGATTTGAACAACTGGCATTTCTCACAGACGTTTTTGTCGAGTCAGCCTTTACAGCAAAACATGCCTTTCTATACGTATTATACGAGAGACTCGGTCATGGTGCTGACGATAGACGACAAGACAAATGGAGGAACTCCGAATGTGCGGCCAATCGGTAGCGGTCTGGGCGGTCATGTAATTACAGTAAAAGCTGTGGCTATCAGAGATTTGGTAACAAACGATGCGGCTGCCAATATTCGTACGACAGGCGCCAAAATAGTTTCAAACGTGCTGATTATCACGCTGAAGAAACTGGAACCGTTCGTTTTGAATGCGGCTGATTACAATACGGTAGCAGATCGGATTACATTTGATCCGGATGCCAATACAGCGCCACACAGTTTGACTAATCCTGCCAATGATCGTGGCGGCTGGAACCCGTTTGTTGCAAACGATCTCCCCGACCATCACGGACACGGTACTTTAACGGCTGTTGAAGTGTATGACTCTTTGTATCGCTATGGATACTTGCAATTGTATAGAGGTTCTGATGATGATCCCGAAGAGGAGAACTGGCTGCAGGTAGATACCAATTTCTGGAATTTAGGAAACGACGAGTTTGTAAGTTTCAATTGGAGTATAATGAGAGATACTCTTAATGGCAGGAAGTGGGGAACTTATAAAGACGAGAATGCGACAAAACCGGTATATACAAATACAAAATGGCCTGCTGCTAATGCTAACGTTTATTGGAGAGTGGACAGTTTGATTTGGGCGATTGCCAAATATTTGGATAACAAATACACTTTCTCCGGCGGGTTGATTTCCGGCGGTGGCGGTATTTTCCCGACTTTGGCGACTACCGGGGTTAATGAAACTTTAGATCAAATATTGGGTAGAACTGACGCATACTTGTTATGGAATGAAATATTCAGTGAGGCTGCTAGTTTAGGATATTCTCTTTCGTTTACACCTAAGGTGTTTATCAACCCGGGTCCGCAGGCTTTTACTCCGACATCTACTACCAATATCACTATAATGCACATTCTCGAATGGACTTATGGTACCCCCCCCGTCTTAGGTACGTTAGCCAATAGCACTGATTATGTTACAGCCAATGGCGGTTTCAATTATAAACCGATTCTTGATGAAATCGCTATATTCAATAAAGACAGTTTGAAATGGTTGCTTGACTATAACACCGACTCTTTGATGGAAAATCAGTCGAAATTCCGCGTCGTTTACAATCCGAATGTGGACAGCGTCTGGATTAACGTCTATCAGTCGCGCGTAAGAAACACGAACTATGACGACCCGCAGAATCCGACCGTCGGTCCCTGGTGGGAAAACTCGTTCATTCTGGCTGAAAGCAATTGGCTCCCCGGACAGATATTCAGACCTTCCGATTTCTACTATTTTATTGGTCAAGACAATTCTTTGTTCTGGAGTAATTATAGAGTTGAACCTACCAGTAGTACTACTTACTATTATGGCCCTGGGCTGGTAAGTTTTTGGGCTGGTTTAACTCCTCCAACTACTACTTTTTACGGTGGTATAAGACCTATTTCTACAGCTTCTCGCGTAGCGAATGCTACTACGGATTTTGGCGCCGGCTGGAGCCAGTTCCATTCATTCATGATGTATTATCCGAGAGCGCTCTACACGAATAGTGATAAAGTGATGATATCTACGGCAGATACGAGTGTATTCTTTAGAGGTGGCAATCCGTTGTCCTGGATTTACGGTTCAGGACGGAATACGGATCCGAGCCGTTCTTATTATTATCAGGACTCTCTGCTTTATGTTGATATGCAAGACTTGCAGGGAAATGAATGGATCACTACGTTACACCAGTCTTCCAGAGGCGGTGGTGTCAAGCAACTGTCATCGCATATCAGACTGTTTGACGCTGATTGCACGCCGAAGGATGTTACGCCTGTAGACGCCTTTATACCCAGTGATTTGTATCTGATTCGTAACGCGAAGGGTCAGTTCCTGGCAGTTCCCATCTGGTCAATTACCGACTCTGCTTACTGGATTACTCCCGAACCGGGCGAAGATCCGACGCAGATACCTTCTTACCAGTGGGCGGTTGAAAATGTGCGCGATCTCAGGTTCACACTGACGAACCGTGAATTTGAAAAGGTACAGTACGAACAGGTGAGAGTTCCTCTTGGCGGATCGAACAATGATCAACTTTATCCTACCTCTATTGATCTAACCGTTCGTGACAAGGGAGCAAGATGGGCTGATTTGGCGAATCAGAATATACTTTCCGCTGCTGTCCATGCTCCGATTGGCTTCCAGAATAGTGGCACGGGCGTAACTGTTCCGGGTCCGAATAATTTCCTTAAATTCATGGATGGAGTTCCCATAATGGGTGGCGGCGCTTCCTGGTTCCGGTTGAATGATGATGTTAAGGGCGAACAGTTGTTGGGTTATACATATATGCATCCGGACACGACGATTGTGGATGTTTATGCATTCAAATATTATAACAGACTCGCCCAGGTAATCGGTCAGCCCCAATATATAGGTTGGAACGGCTATGACAATGTACCGGATAGGGATACGGTTGTTTATGTGAACAAGACGGAATATGCAGACAAGGCATTCTTCCAACTGTTTGAAATGGATGACACAACAATGGTAGGAGGTCCGAACGGAGATGATATTGTATTTGCAAATGGTGAAGACAACATACCGGAAGGTTATGAAGATTTGTTTGCCAAGTATTACCACAATCAAACTTCCTATCTGAATGGCGGAATGCTCTTTGAAGGATTCGGCTATCCCGAACATAATGATGTGACGCCGATTGAGAATATTAAACCGCTTGCACGTCAGGCATACCGTCTGTTGCTGAAAGATTACTTCAAGTTTGCACCGACTGTTATTCAGGGTGATTATATGACGGTAGGTCAGCAAGACAAGTATATCATCGCCGATAAAGTGTATGCAACAAGACCGTACGTACCGAATAGCGGCAAAGTGGAAGGCTTATTCGGTGTGCCGTACTTCTATTTCAGAAATACTTATTTCGGCATAAAGAATAATTATGAGAATGGAGTAACGCGTGATCCCGAGACCTACTTTGCACTTGTTCAGCGTTTGGATACGGTTTCGGATCCCGGTAACTATGCGGGCTGGACAAAGTGGGACGCTGTTCTTGAATATGCCAAGATGCAGTGGGGAACAGTAGCGGCAGCAAAAATCAGAGATCAGGTGGAATATTCTCATGAATTGGGCTTGTTTGTATCGGTAGTTGATGACGGTTATGGCGAATTGAAGTTAGCCGTTCGCGGTGATGCAGCCATTCGCGTATCAACATTCACGCTCGAACAGGATAACGACCCGTTGTACCGTCGCTTCCACTGGAATGACAAGTTCGAATGGAAAGGCGATATGGACGAACCGTTGAACCTTGAATTCCACCGTTTGAACAACAACGCCGAGAAGTTCTATGAAAACACCGGCGCCGACAAACGTACCGGTGGTGGCTGGGTATACAATTTGATTGATCCGAATGCCGCGGTGAAAACACTGAAACGCGACTCTATCGGAAACATAATCAGTTTCCTCGGATTCAAGAATTCAATTGATTTCGAAGCTGAAACCAATCCTGACGGTTATCCTACCTCATTTGAAGCGGACGGTTCTCCGACATATACAAACTATTCGTTCTATGTGGATACCGCCTATATCAGACGCGGAACAGGCTGGATTAAACCGCAGTATATGCTTGCTGTTGATACAATGAGCGGTTACCAGATAGCCGTTGAAGACTGTCATTGCACACCCGAACCAGATTTCGAACCTTATATGTTAGGACGTTATATGTATAATACTTCCATGTATGCGAAAGAAGTGGATAATGATTATAGATATGAAAAAAGCGATCCGATAAGTGATCTGGATTTCTCAGATCATATTGCCGTTGCTGACTTTAACAAGGATGGGAAGATTGATGGTAAAGATAATCGTTATGCCGAAAACAAATATGATTTGACATTACCTGTCAGGGAAGATATCTGGCATGGAACCTGGAGAACTCCTCACGCCGACCCGATGGATGGAAAGGCTTATACCCTGAATAATACGAAATGGGAAAGATTTTCATTTGCGTGGGCTATCCACAAAGGCGATACCCTCTACGTATTGAAGACCAACATTGATAAGGACCGGGCCAATTACAAAACCGATGCAAGAACTCTTGTGGATGCGTTGATTAAGGATTACGGTCTTGTAAACGGCTCTTTGAAATGGGATGAATTGAGAGCGACCAATGGTTGGACCCTTGATAAATTGAAACAGGCAGGCAAGCAAGTTGGACTTCATGCCATGGTATTTTTAGGAAACAACTACCACAAAGACTGGGTATTCTCGTTCCGTTACTTTGAAAGAGGTTCAGATGACTTTATCATCGAGTCTGAAACGACGAATCGTGACTGGATCCACGGTCCTACAATCCGTCCGGGATGGGGTGGCTGGCTGAAATGGCAGAATGGTGTTCCCGTAATCTCCCGTTCAGACGAGAAGGAATTGATGGGCGAAGGTGAATACATCAACGTTAGACATGCGACCGTTGCTCCGGTTGCCAACGAGAATGTTTCTGCAACTTCAAGCGTAACTGTTGTCGGCGGCGCGGGTAATGTAACAATCCTCAATGCTTCGGGCAAGAAGGTTGTTATCAGCAACCTGTTAGGTCAGACAGTAGCCAATACCGTTCTTTCTTCCGACAGGGCAACCATCGCAGTTCCGTCAGGAGTTGTAATCGTAGCCGTTCAGGGTGAAAGTGCAGTGAAAGCAATCGTGAAGTAAAAATCTTCGAGATATGAATGGATAAAAGCCTTTGGTACAAAAACCAAAGGCTTTTGTCTATAATAAAGCAACTTTAACACAAAAAAGTTGCTTTATTGTTTTTTATGCCGTATATTTGCAGGTTGTTACAAATAAAGTATGCGTATGAGAAGAAAATTTACATGGATATATATCTTGGGACTGTTGCTTTCTCTGTCGGCTTTTCATGCCGGCGCCCAGGGACGGAAACCGATTGACAGTCTGTATTATTACATGCGGATAGATACTTCCGGCGTGGATGTGGGCTATTTGCGTATTCATGACCTGGTAGGCGACGAAGACCAGTTGGTCGTGGATAACGTGCGAAATGATTATGCGCAGTGGCGTTTTGTCCTGTTCCGCAAAGAGGACGGCATAACCATAGTCCCCAACCACTATTGGATAATCAATCTTGGAACGGGAGATACCTTGAAATTGAAGGCGCCGGTTTCCGTAACCGATACATTGGTTTTTATCAATCCTTCCGGCAATCTTTTCCGCTGGGAGCAACTTTTTTTGCCGGGAACCGACAGCGATACCCTGCTGACATCCTATCTTGACGCCTCCCTGGTTCCACATTCTTTCTTTTTAACGCTGGGCACCGGGGGGGGAGTGATGTTGTCGGAGCAGCATTCCAACAATTATCGGCGGTTGCGTTTTCACCTGGAACGCACGACCAAACCTTCGGAAGACAAATTCTACCGCATTCATGTTGATACGCTTGGTTCATCAACTGCTTTGGGTTTTTTGACAACCGACAGCATCGTCCGCAAGGACAGTTTGACGCTGGATACGGCTCTGACCGATTATGCCGCCTGGAAGTTTATTACGGACACGGTCATCAGCGATACAACTTATTTCAAGATCTATAACAAGGCAACCGACAGTCTGCTGGCTTTCGATATTCCGGCGCACGATACGGTGGCTTTGATGCACGACGCGGGGGAACTCAATTCGTGGCTGATTCCGTTTTATGTGGAAGACGGTGGGGTAGGGAGGTTTATGGTGCGCGATACGGTATCCGACCGGACTTTTTATCTGGGCTTGAAAGATTCCGTGGTGATGCTCGTTAGCGATACGTCCGATGTTCAGTTCATCCTGTTCTCGCTCGGAGACGAATTTCCGCCGCCTTATGTGCCGCCTGTCGTGTATCCTTTCGACAGTACGCGGGTGTATAAAGTGAAGATGCTGAGCGGCAATAATGCCGGCAAATATCTGGCAACCGGCACTGAGCGGATCGGTACAACACTGAAAGAATATTACACGGATTCCGTCTATGCGCATATTCCGGATGGACAATTTGCGGTCAATAAACTGAATAAAAACAGTTTGATAAACAGAAATATAGCATCAATAGTTACCGATACGTTCTATTATGAACTGGATACGGTAACCCACGATACCATACCGGATCATTTCGTTTACCGGGGCGATACCGTCGAGGTAAAACCCGTTACCGTTGATACGAAGGATTCGCTGTTGGGCTACCGGTTTTTCCCGGAATCCTATTTGCGGAAAGATTCCTGTTTTTATCTGCTTTACGTTTCGACCGATTCGCTGAATGGTCGAATACTTGGCACGGATGATGAAATTCACCTGTTGCCATTGGGCGATACGGCACGCTTTTTCATCGAATATGTGCGCACGGACTACGGTGCGGAAGCGCCGGCAGGTATTGCACAACTGAAACGGAGTGTTTACAAATTGCGTTCACAGGACGATACAACCAATTATTTTGCATCCAATTCGCCGTCGGAAATGACGACAGTTGCCAATAATGCGGGACTTTTCCTCTTCAAGGAAGAAAAGACACGCGGCGGCTATTCGCTGATAGTCGGAAACATCACCAGTCCGCTCAGTTTACCACAAAAATTTATCATTGATTCCATTTCCAAGCATTTGGATGCTGTTCCATTTTATACCGACACTTTCAGTCTGTTCCGGTTTGTCAAAGTGGAAGTTCCCGTTTATCCCGATGATGAATATCTGTATCTCAGGTATTTACCGCAGGGTAGGGGGTTGTATGAGGTGCGTAATACTTCCGGTTTGAAACTGACGAAGAATTTCTACGATTATGCGGTCTTTTCCAGGGAAGGCGAGTCGGTCTTGAAATCAGGATCTTACGTGCCGAAAGATTTTTATTTGTGGATTGATACGGCGTGCGGACCGGGCAGTAACCGTTTCAGAACATCTATTTATATTATTAAGGATGCGACGGACACGGCAAATTTCAATGTTCGAGGCTCTTTTCTGCATGTTTTTGATCCTGCAGACGTTGCCAATTCTACCGAGAAATCTGTGGTGATAAGTAGCAAAAAATACAGCCGCGGCAATTTTATTCCTGCGCACCGCACGGCAGCCAACCAACTGCAAATAGATACCGTCACCAGAGGAACTCTGACTAACGAACAGAATATCAACGAATACCGCTTCTATCTGCAAAAAACGGAGGCAGATACGACCCGGTACTATATTGTAACGGAAAAAGGTTACGGCGGCGCTCCCGATTCGACCGGCTATCTGTCCTATTCGTTCCGGGACGAAAAATATTATTTCGGTCCGCGGGAAAGTACCGATAAAATAATGGTTACACTGGCTAAAACCAGCGGACCCGTAGGAAACGAAGTGATAACAGCGCCACCTTCGCGACCTGCGCTTGATGGAACCGCGAAGAAAGAAATTGCCGTTACAGGCGGTACGGGGTGGATATCCGTTCACAATGCGATGGACAGTCGTATTCAGATCTATAATATTGTAGGTCAGATGGTTGCAGATAAAGTTGCCGCTTCAGACAACGAACAGGTTAATGTCCCGCGCGGCATTGCGATTGTGAAAGTCGGGAAGACGGTTACGAAAAAGATAGTTGTGCGGTAAACTTGTTATTTGAGGTTTGAAGTTCAAAGTTCAAGGTTTAAAGTTCAAGGTTCAAGGTTTTTTGCTTTGAACCTTAAATTTTTTTGGATGGCGGTATTGGATGGGTTTCTTATTGGAGTTTAGTGTGTGAGTCTCGGGTGTCCGCAGGCAACGCTCCGCTCGCCTGCGGTTATGAAAATCTGTCCTTTCAGGAGATTCTGTAGGGATGGGAGGGCTGTTAAGTTCTTAATTTGGTATCATTTTTGCATTCCGTTAGGAATGCATCGCTCGGTAGA
>JAITMT010000046.1 GCA_031277235.1 Tannerella sp. | reverse complement strand
ACGGCTTGCACCGATGCGGAACAGGTCTTTGTTCAGCCATTCCCTGCCAAGTATTTCCTTCACAATCGTGTAATATTTCACGGCGTCTTCGGCTGTACGGATACCGCCTGCCGCCTTGATACCGATTTTTACGCCTTCCTGCGCGTTGTATTGTTTTAATACGCTACACATTACATAGAACGCTTCTGGCGTAGCGCCCGGATAGTCTTTGCCGGTCGATGTTTTCACGAAATCCGCGCCCGAATAGCACGCAAGAATCGTCGCCCGACGGATATTTTCCACGGATTGGAGAGCGCCCGTTTCGAGAATCACCTTCAACGTTGCGTGCCGGCAACTGTCCTTGATTTCGGCGATTTCATCGGTCAAAGCCTCGTAATCTTCTTCCAGAAAATAGCCAAGATTCATCACCGTGTCTATTTCATCGGCGCCCGCCATCACGGCAAGAGCCGTCTCCGCAACCTTGACTTCGGGAAAAGTCTGCGACGACGGAAAGCCGCCCGCTACGGATGCAATTTTCACATCCCGTGCCGTAAGCGCCTGTTTAACAGTCTCTACAAAGACCGGATAGGTGCAAATCGCCGCCACATTGGGCATATCCGGACGCACGCCCTCGTAACCGTTCACCTGCGTTTCCACCATTTCCCAGATGCTTTCCCGCGTATCATGGCTGTTGAGCGAAGTCAAATCGCTGAAACCGTGAATTTGTTTCAATACTTCGGGCTTGAAATTTTCGTCGAAATGCCTGTTCAGCAACTCTTCCGTTTTTCTCGCAACTTCCTGTTCCGTCAGCAAAGCGTATTTGCCGAAGGTATCGAGATATTTATTGATTTGAATATCAGAATGTTCGTGTTCGTGATAATGTTCCATTGTTTTTTATAGTTTTTGATTGTTGATATGCCGTTCCCTGTCTCTTTTCGTTTTCTTATCCATGTTCCGGACGAAGGCATCGGTCAAATCAACGCCCGTTTGATTCGCCAGACAAATCAAAACCCACAGCACATCCGCCATTTCATCGGACAAATCGCCCGCCGTTTCGCCCTTCTTAAACGATTGCTCGCCGTACCTCCGCGATATCACCCGCGCCAGTTCACCGACCTCTTCCGTCAGGCATGCCATATTGGTGAGTTCGTTGAAATAGCGCACGCCGTAAGTCTTAATCCACTCATCCACTTGATTTTGCGCCTCTTGAATTGTTAAGTTGTTCATTCGTTAATTGTTCTATTTTTCTGCAAAATTAGGACATAATCTTCAAATTTTCAAATTTTCCAATCTTCAAATTCCAAATTTTAACGTAAAAATAACGTAAAGATAACGTAAAATTAACATGGACTTCCAAAAAATCACCCTATCTTTGCAGGCAGAATTGGAAAACCAAACAAAAAATGGCAACAAGAAACTTTTTAGAACGCGCCCTGACAGGCGAAAATCAATGGTGGAAATATCTGCTGATAATTTTGGCAGGATTTGTGGGTGGAGCGGCAATTGGATTACTTCCGGCTCTCATTATATCATTGCTACGACAAATTCATAATCTTTACAATTATTCGAGTAATTTTCTGTTGGGAATGACTATCCCTGCTATGCTAATAGCCTTGATTTTAACAGTCATCTTCATCAGGGCATTCCATGACCGGACTTTTCCCGAAATCATAAACGGCACAAAATCTGTACGTTGGAATAGAACCTACTTTGCTTTTGCAGTGGGTTTTACATTAATGGTCATTTGGGGGACTATTGATCACTTTTGGCATTGCGACAATTGCATTTTTCAACCGCGTTGGGGCAAATTAACTGTGCTTTTAGTGTTAAGCGTTGTGTATGCGGCAATGGAAGGCACTACCATCGAATTATTAATACACGGTTATATTGCGCAGGGAATCGGGGCAGGCACACACAGCCGCTGGTGGGCGTTGATTATTCCGGCTATTATTTGGGGATTGTGGGATATTACGTATTCAGGATTCGGAGAACCCGGTTTTTGGCTCCTGACGGGTCAATCCCTGTTCCTGGGTCTTCTTCTGGGGCTGATAGCGATTTTAGATGACGGAATAGAACTCTCAATCGGTTTGTTCACAGCGGACGAATTGTTTTCACATTTTTTTAGAGCACCGTCTGAAGAACTTATGGATTCCATTTTTGCAGGAAAAACAACCGATCCGTTTTGGGAATTGATTTCGACGGTAATCATCGGTCTAATCGCCTTTATCATTTTCTACAAAAAATACAGGTGGAATTTCAGAATCATGAACGAAAGGGTTGGAAAGCCATCTTCCGCGAGTCCGTCTTTGCAGGATTGAGCCCGCATGCACCGGTTTGTAATCGGCGCGAATGAAACTTTTTAGAACTTAACAGCCTTGAGATGAATCTTAAATGACGGGAAGATTGCTCAAAATAAGCGCATACAAAAATCTATCCGGATGCCTCATTCGTAAAATCCGCATCCGGAATAATCCGGTAAAAAAACACCGGAAAATCTCTCAAATAAAGATAATCTGCGTCGCTTCGCCGGCGGCTCTGGCATAGAAATCTCCTACGGTCAGTATGCCTTCGACTTCAGGAATCAAATCATCTTTCTTGAAACCAAACATTTCCATCGCCAGTTTGCAAGCCCAGAGGCGGCAGCCCGACGCGGAAAGAATTTCCAGAAACTCGCCCACGGGCGGAATATCCAGTTTTTCCATTTTGGACTTCATCATGCCTGTGGCAAGCGCTTCCATGCCCGGAATGCTTCCGATGCAGGTCGGCATGTGCATGGCGGGATTTCCGACGGTGGCAACGTGGATTTTGTCCTTCGTTTTCTTGTTCACGGCTTCCAGACCGAAAAAGGTAAAGAAAATTTCGGATTCTATACCTTCCATCCGGGCGCCGTTCGCGAGGATAAACCCGGCATAGACGCTTTCCAGCGTTCCTTTGGAAATGATGACCATCACTTTTTCAATCGGTCTCAGATTCGGGTCGAGATCGGCAAGCGGGGATACTTCTACTTTATTTTCCATAATATCAAGGAATTAAAAATTAAATACAACTTTTCGGTTTGGGGATTCCCGCGAATTTACTGGAGAGTTTCAGCGGTCCCTTGGGGAAAAGTTGGTAAAACTCCTTGATGTCCACAACGCCCGAATTTCCGACGCTGCGAATGGACAGGGCTACATCTTTCCGCTGCTGGTCGCGCAAATAATTCAATACTTCAAAATGCCTGGGTGTCAATTCGATATTGCTTTCTCCCGCGAGTTCCTTCGCAATGTCTTCGTTCCACTGATCCATATCGGTCAGATAACCTTCCGCGTCCACATTGACGCTTTTTCCTGCTATTACTTTTTCCATTTTTATAATTATTTTAAGTTAAAAATTATTTCTAATCTATTATTTTACCTTTCCGGGTCATTTGCGCACTGATGAACGGAATTTTCCTTCCCTTGAGGAGAATATTCCAGTAAATCCATTTGAAAGCCACTTTACCCCAATGGTTCATGCGGCTCTCCTTGAGGAGACTGAAAGGTCCGACGCCTGCAAACGGGAATTTTCCCCTTACCGGTTCGAGTTCATAGTTGAAGTCTATGAGCAAGCCTTTTCCGCGTCCTGTTTCGATGTAGCAGTTGGCATGACCGTCAAAGTCGGGCTTCAGCGGCTTCCCTTCGATGTACAGCAAAATGTT
>JAITMT010000570.1 GCA_031277235.1 Tannerella sp. | reverse complement strand
TGTTGAGCCTTTTTTTGTTGGCTATCTTATAGCGGATGTTTATCATCATCAAATCGTTTACGGGCGCTTTTTCGATGTCGCCGTGAAGGTCTGCCGGGTTCATGGTATTTTTAATTTTTTTGGTTTTAAAATTTTCTGCAAAATTACGGGGCTATATTTTCCGATTTATGGGTAATTTTACCTATTCGAGCCGTTTTTTTATAGGTAATTTTACCCATGACACGTAGGTAAAATTACCCGGACAAAATGGCAGTTTCGATGTAAGGGGTTAGGGGTTAGTGGTTAGTGGTTAGTGGGCATTACTAACCGTTACCCGTTACCCACTAACCGTTGAAAAAAGATTGTTTTATTGGAAAAAGATGTATTTTTGTGCTTTGAAATTAAAAGAAATTTGTCATGAATAATTCATCACACACTTTTGAGAGCGTTTGGGCAGCATTGCAGGAAAGTAATCGTTTCCTGACTGAAAAGCAGGCGGAAACCAATCGGATTTTAACTGAAAAGTTTGCTGAACTAAAAGAAAGTCAGGCGGAGACCGACCGTCAAATAGAAAAAGTTAGTCAACAAATCGCAAAAACCGAAAAATTGGTAGGCGGTATTTCCACTAATAATGGGTTGATTGCGGAGGAGTATTTCTTCAACTCGTTTGAAAAAGGACAAAAAAATTTCTTTGGAGAACGATTTGACGATATAAAGAAAAATCTGAAAGGTCTCGAAACAGATGACGAGTACGATATCGTCATGCTTAATGGGCATTCCACAGCAATAGTGGAAGTGAAGCATAAGGCGCACGAAAACGATTTGACGCAAATTCTCACAAAAGCCGATACGTTCAGGAGAAATTTCCAAAAATGCAATACACACAAAATCTATATAGGATTAGCATCAATGGCATTTTATAAGGAGTTGGAAGAAGAATGTAAAAAACAGGGAATAGCAATCATCAAACAAATAGGAGATAAAGTGGTCATTTTTGATGAAAATCTGAAAACGTTTTAAATTGAGAATTGAAAATTGAAAAAGGGCTGTTCGGGGACGGGCAGCCTTTTTAGTTGAGAATTGAGAGTTGAGATTTTTTTGTATTTTTGCGGGGTAATTTTTAAATCGTAAAGAAATGAAATCAATTGAAGAAAGCGTAGCAACCTTATCTGAACGTCGCAGCATCGAGGACATCAAAAAGAGTTATCCCGACGAGTGGATTTTGTTGGGCGACCCCGAAGAAGACGAATATGGAAAGGATATTTCGGGCGTAGTATTGTATCACAGCCCCGACAAGCGGGAAGTTGCCTATCTTGGCAAACCTCTTGCAAAAGGATACGACAGGGTAAGCTGGTTTTTCAACCGGGTAACGCCGCGAACCGGCAGCGGACGGGCGATTGTGAGTATTTATTCAATACGGCCTCCACAATGATGCATACATTCGAAAGAGAGCCGATAAGCGGATTGATACTGGTGCACATTTGGGTAGACGAAAAGTATAAATTCAAAATGATGCTCGACACCGGCGCATCGTTCACAACGTTTGACCTCAACCCGCTGTATTTCGCTGATTATCCACTCGGAAACATTGTTGGAACAGAAATGGTTGAAACCGCAAGCGGCAAAATGGAGGTTAATATTATTAAAACCGGCGCCATAACGGCATTCGGGCATACCGTTCGCGGAATGAAAGTGCAGATGTACGACTTTCTTAAACACGGCATTATATCCGATTATGACGGACTGCTTGGTTTGGATTTTTTTGAAAATACCGAGTTCCGTATCAATATGAAAAAGCAGACGATAGAAGTCTTTCGATAGTGGTTAGTGGTTAGTGGTTACATGGTAACTTTTCGCGTATTTTTTCGTATAACAAAGCAAAATAACGCATTTTAGCATCTTGTCAAAAAAAAATATCATGACCAATATATTCATCGTTGAAGACCATGAAATGTACCGCGAAGCCATCCGCATGGCGTTAGAAACGCGCCATCCCGATATATGCGTGGTTGGCGAAGCCGAAACGGGCGCTGAATTTTTCGCGCTTATCCGCACCGCCACTCCCGACCTTGTGCTGTTGGACATTGCGCTGCCCGACATGAGCGGCATTGACGTCGCCCGCCGCCTGAAAAGCGAACGTCCCGAAATAAAAATTCTTGTCCTTTCAGCCGAAAACTCTTTATCGGCAGTTAAGACGATGCTGGAAATTGACGTGGACGGTTTTATCGGCAAACGCTACGGAGGCTTTGATGCGTGTGCGAAAGCGATACGCCTTGTGATGCAGGGCGAAAAATTTTACGGTAAGGATATTTCGGAAATCATGTACCGTATTTTTGTGGCGAAAAAGAAAACCACGACCATATCCGACGAATTTACCCAACAGGAACGGCGCATCATCGAACTGTCGCGCGAAGGACTGCAAGGCAAAGAGATAGCCGACCGCCTCGGTATCAGCGTCAAAACCGTGTATAACCATAGAAGCAATATCTTCTTGAAACTTGACGTGAACAGCGCTTTGGAAATGGTGAAATGCGCGATTGAAAAGGGAATTATCAAATAATTAAAAATTAATAATTAATAATTACGAATTGCGGATTGCGAATGAAAAGGGTGTTGATTGCGTTGATGATGTTTGCGCAGGGGCAGGCGCAGGGGCAAGATATAGACAGTCTGTATCATCTTTACACAGATGCAAAAGGCGACAGGCGCGTGGCGCTGGTCAATGAAATGGCGCAGGCGGCTTACCGTCTGGAATGTTCGGATACGCTATACCGTATCGAACGCGATACGAAACCGGAACTTGTTGCAGCCATTGCCCATGAACTGATGGCGGGGTACAACGAATACATCGCCAACGACCTTCACAAAGTCGTTCAATTTTCGCTTGAAGCGGCGCAACTCTTTGAACAGGCAGGCGATACCCTCGCTATGGATGATAATTACCACAGGGCGGGCGCTAATTATTACCGGATGGGCGATTATGAAACCGCCGTAAGCATGTTCCTGAAATGTTACGAACTGGAAAAACAGATGAACAATGCGCCCGCTTTGAGCAGTACGCTGAACTCTCTGGGAATTGTGTACAGCAACTGGGGCAAAAGCGAGAAGGCTATCGAGTATTTCCGCGAGGCTGTCGAAAGGGAACGTCCGCTGAACCGTCCCTTGCAGTATGCCGGACGATTGAGTTCACTGGCAAAGGAAACCGCTCTGCTCGGCAACGCAGATGAAGGTTTGCGGCTGATACGCGAAGCGCTCGCGTACGACGAAAAACTGGAAGGCACACAGCGGTCAGACCGCATCGCCGCACATCAACTCATCATGGGCGATATTTACGTACTTGCCGACAGCCTGCCGCAAGCCGAAAAATGCTATCAACACGCGGTTTCGGTATTTGAAAAACTGAACCGGCAACAACTTCTTGCCGCATCATTGTTGAGTTTGGGAAAACTTTACCTGCAACAGAAACGATTTCCGGCAGCGATAGAAACGCTCAAAAACTGCATGACGATTTGTGAAAAAATCAATCTGCAACGCACCCGGCATTCAGCCACCCGCTATTTGTATGAAGCGTATAAACAAACCGGCAATTTGACGCAAGCCCTCGCATATCTGGAACAGTACCGCGATTTGAACGACGTTATTTTTCAGGAAACTGCCCAAAAACAAATATCCGAATTTCAGGTAAAATACGAAACCGCCCAAAAAGACCTCGAATTAGAACGCCGTCAATCGAAAATAGACCGTCAGAATACGCGACAAAACTATCTTATCGGCGGTATATTGATATTTGCGCTGGCGGTTGCGTTGCTCGTCATCGTGGTCAGAAACCGTAATCGCCGCAACCGTTACCTTGCCGAAACCAACGCCACGAAAGACAAATATTTCAGCATCATATCGCACGACCTTAAAAATCCGGCAATTATGCAATGCGACGCCCTGCAATCCCTATTGGATAATGCAGGCAAATGGGACGCCGCTGCATTAACCCGGTATTATCAGAAATTGCTTGCATCAGCCAAAGGACAGTTGAACCTGCTCTATTCGCTGTTAGACTGGGCGCAGACGCAGGCAGGACGTATGCCCTACACGCCGGTAGAGTTCGACCTCACAGCCGCCTTAAAACAGTCCGACGCCGGTTTCATCCAGGACATGGCGAACGAAAAAGGCGTTATCTTCGATATGCAAATACCCGAAACAGCCCTTACCACCGGCGATTGCGACATGCTGACCACCGTTGTCCGCAACCTGCTGACCAACGCCGTCAAATTTACGGCAACCGGCGGCACGGTAACGCTGGAAATATCGCCCGCGTGTTCGGGCGAAAAATCCCCCGCGCATACGAAAATAACGGTCTCCGACACCGGAACCGGAATGAGCGCAGAACA